>CAVLCU010000016.1:0-23209 GCA_963661545.1 Lachnospiraceae bacterium
TATAAAAACTGTGAAGGAATGGCTTGGGGAGGACCTGGTTCAGGCTTGAAGATAAAGACTTATCCATGACCTATCCCTGCTTCGGCGCAAGCTCCTACCGATAATGGGTCACCGTAATCTGGATGGTCTCCCTGCCCATATAGGAATTGATATTGGGATAGTAGGCCAAGGCCATGCAGGGGTGGCTTTGGGCATAGGCGACGAATTCCTCTCCATTGCCGAAATAGACGGCCTCCATGGCATATCCTCCCGGATCCGCCACCTGCATTTTCACCACATTACGGTTCTTGCCCAGGATCCTGGGATGGAGGATCTGCATATTTTTCTGGGCAAAGAGGGGCTTGGCGTTGCCCTTTCCGAAGGGCTTCATCAGGTCTATCTGCCCCAGCAGGGCAGAGCTGACATAGGAGATGGGCATGGCCACGTCTATGGTGATTTTGGCTGTCAGATCCGCCGGGGTTAGCCGGCAGAGGCGGTTGATGGTCTCCCGGAACAGATCCACCTTCTCCTCCGGCAGAGACAGGCCTGCCGCCATGGGATGGCCCCCGAAGCGGGTGAGGCAGGGGACAGCGGCGGCACAGCGGCAGAGCTCCTCATACATGGAATAAGCCTCGATGGACCGGCCGGAGCCCTTGACCCCCTCCTCTGTCCGGGTCAGGAGGAAGGTGGGCTTGTGATAATGCTCCTTCAGACGGCCGGCGATGATGCCTGCCAGGCTTTCGTGACAGTCCGGCAGGTAGACCACCAAAACCTTATCCTCCTGAAGAGAGCTGGTCTCCACCAGCTCCCTGGCTCTTTTGGCCCCTTCCTCTGTCATGGCCTTGCGGCTCTCGTTCAAGGCCTTCAGATCCCCCGCCAGCCTGGCGGCCTCCTCCCTATCCTGGGCCTCCAGAAGCTGCAAAGCCCGCAAGGCACTATCCAGGCGGCCGGAGGCATTGAGACAGGGTCCCAGGACAAAACCGATATGGTAGACATCCACCTGATCCGGCTGGATCTTGCAGGCAGCCATGAGCTCCCGAAGACCCAGATTGGAGGTGGCATGCAGACGTTTCAGGCCTTCCTTTACCAGAATCCGGTTCTCATCCTGCAGATCCATCACATCACCCACGGTGGCAATGGCCACATATTCCAGAAAATCCTCCTTTTCCCCGGAGGGGATTCCCCTCAGATCGTAGAGATAGCAGATCAGCTTCCAGGCCACAGCCGCCCCGCAAAGTCCCGGGAAGGGATAGGGACAATCCGCCTGCTTGGGATTGACCACGGCCCGAGCCGGAGGCAGGATATAGTCCCTGCTGCCTCCCTCCTGCTCCCGGTAGGGTACCTCATGGTGGTCTGTCACGACGGTGGCCATACCCAGGGATTCCGCCAGAGCAATCTGGGGGGCAGCGGAGATGCCATTGTCACAGGTCAGGAGGGTATCTGCCCCATCCTGGGCAGCCTGGGTGACCAAATGTTCATTCAGGCCATAGCCGTCCAGGATCCGGTCGGGAATCCGCACATCGCAATTTGCCCCCAGGCGGCTCAAGCCCCTGTGGAGGATATAGGAGGACATAATCCCGTCAATATCATAATCTCCTATGATTCTGATCTTCTTGCCCTGATCCATCTTCTCCGCCAGCAGAGCTCCCGCCTCTGCCATTCCCTTCATAAGCTTTGGCGGATAGAGATCCTTCAGGCTCCCATGCAGGTATTTCTCAATCTGGGCATCCTCCGTCAGATCCCGGTTACGGATCAGGCGAGCCACCACAGGATCGATGGAGAATCGCTCCCCAATCCCGTAAAAATCCGCCTTTTTCGCTGTCACAACCCATTTTTCCATCCAACAATTCCCCTCTGTCTGAACCCCGATCCCCTGTCACCGGGTCAAAAATGGTTTGGGTGTCAAAACACCCAAACCATTTTTCCTACTGTTGCATTCTGCCTACTTTTTATCGTCGTCTTTGTCTTCCAGCCATTTTTTTATGATATCAAAGATTAGTTTTGGAAGGTAAAACATCGCAAATAGGATAAAAAGAGGAACAAAAAACGGAAGACCAATCATCTAAACTTCCCCCTTTTCTCTTACGTTTGCAGACCTGCCCGCTACATTCTCTTATTTTTTGTATTTGCCCTTTCGGCGCTTGGTGCTCTGCAGGAGGGAACGGTCCTTCTTTACATATTTCTTCCCGGATCCCCCTACCGGTGTCTGCCCTGCAGATTTGGCTGCAGCAGCCTGGGTCTGGCCGGAGGGGGCAGCCTGGGCTGCTTCTCCTGCCTGAGGGATCTCCACATAAGGATTCCGACCCAGCTTGGTCTTCATCACATACCAGAGAGCTCCGGTAATGCAGACAGAAGAGTATGCTCCCACCACGATACCTACGATGATGGGCAGGGCAAATTCCTTCACAGAGGGCACTCCCATGAGATAGAGCACGAAAATGGTCATGAAGGTGGTCAGGGAGGAGTAAATGCTTCGGGTCAGAGTCTGGGTAATCGAAGCATTGACGATGAGCTTGAGGCTCTCTCCCTTCATGGTGGACAGATTCTCGCGGATTCGGTCGAAAATGACAATCGTCGCATTGATGGAATATCCCAGGATGGTCAGCATAACGGCAATAAAGGTGCTGCCGATGGAGAAGCGGGACCATACATAGAAGGCAAATACGATGACAATGTCATGGACCAGAGCCAGGACAGCACTGGAGGCAAAGCGGATATCCCGGAAGCGGAACCAGATATAGAGCAGCATGCAGATCACTGCGATCACCACGGCCTTCATGGCATTGGCCCGCATCTCATTACTCATGGTGGAGGAAATATTCTCCGCCGTAATGGTGGATTCATCTACCGTATCAAAGTTCTCAGCCAGGGCAGCATTGAGCTGCTCTCTCTCCTCCACATCCAGCTCCCGGGTCTTAATGATAATCTCGTTGGAGCCGGTAATCTGCTGGAACTGAATATTGCTGTCGCCGGTGATCTCGGATACCACAGGCTGCACCTTCTCATCCAGATCCTCCAGACTCAGAGCCTGACCCATATCTACGGTGGTAGCGGTACCTCCGATGAAATCCAGGCTATAATTCAGGGCTTTCCCTGTACTGCCATGGTAGATGGCCATACCCACGGGGGCAGAGACCAGCAAAAGGGCGGAAATGGTAAAAACCAGGGGCTTCCTGCCCAGGAAGTTCATGGGCTTGCGGTTCTTGATGGTTCCGTAGAACTTGACGTTGCGAATGCCAACCCCATAGAAGGCATAGCTGAGCACCCGGGAGACCACCAGGGCGGAGAACATGGACAAAACAATTCCCATAGCCAGGGTAACGGCGAAGCCCTGGATGCTTCCGGTGCCCAGCGCATAGAGGACAACTGCCGCGATCAGGGTGGTAATATTGCCGTCAAAGATGGCAGAAAAGGCCTTCTGGAAACCAGCCTGAATGGCCCCATGGAGACCCCGGCCTGCGGTCAGCTCTTCCCGGGTTCTGGCATAGATGATCACATTGGCATCCACTGCCATACCGATGGTCAGGATGACACCGGCGATACCCGGCAGGGTCAGGGTGATATCAAAGGCATTGAGGCAGATCAGATCCAGGAAGGTGAAGACGATCAAGGCCCAGCCTGATGCCAAACCGGAGATCCGATAAACCAGGATCATGAAAAGGATAACAAGGAGAATGCCTACAATTCCGGCCACCACACTGGTGCTGAGGGCTTCCTGACCTAACTGGGCTCCTACTACATTGGAATATACCTCTTCCAATTCCAGAGACAGGGAACCGATTCGGATAGAAGCTGCCAGATTCTTGGCCTCCTCCAGGCTGGACATGCCGGTAATCTCCGCCGTGCCCCCTGTGATGGCGCTGTTAACCGTGGGGGAGCTGATGGTCTCCTCGTCATATACGATGGAAATTCTCTTATTCAGATTGGCGCTGGTGGCCTCCGCAAACTTCTGCGTACCCTCGGAGGTCATGGTCAGCTGTACCACATATTCCCTCTGACCGGTGGTGGAATCCGTCCGGGACACTCCCTGGGCATCCTCCACATCGGAACCCTCCAACACCACATTGCCATCCTCATCCTGGAAGGTCAGAGAACCCGGCTTACCCAGCTCGGCCAGGATGGCATTGGCGTCATTCTCCCCGGGAATCTCAATACAGATCCGGTTGGTTCCCTGCTGGTACACCAGAGCTTCACTGCTGTATTGCTGGACACGCTGCTGCAGCTTGTAGATGGTATCCGACATATCTTCTGTGCTGGGATTGTCTGTCTTGGTCTGGTAGGTGATGCTGACACCGCCGGACAGATCCAGACCGGTACGGATATTGGACATGGATCCGGTGCCGGTGGGACCCCAGCCCTTGATGGCAGTATATCCCAGCAATACGGTAAGAACTGCACAGATGAGCAGCACAATTATACTCTGTCTTTTCTTCATGACATTGTCCTCTTCTTGTTATTGGTCGGCTAATGCCGCTTTTATCATCAATGCACATTCAATCCGCTTGCGTTGCATGGCACATCCAATCTCATATACCTCATTGATCTTCCCGGTAAAATTCCAGGAATTGGCGGCACAGCCGCCGCTGCAATAGAATCGGGCGAAGCAATCCCTACATTCCTTCTTGGCGTAGACATTGCAGGACTTGAATTCGTCGCAGAGATCCCTGCGCAGGATTCCCTCCTCCACATTGCCCAGCAGGAAGCTCTCCTGTCCCACAAACTGGTGACAGGGGTAGAAATCTCCCCAGGGGGTCACCGCCAGATATTCGGTTCCGGAACCGCAGCCGGACAGGCGCTTGTAGACACAGGGGCCTCCCGTCAGATCGATCATAAAATGGAAGAAGTTGAAGCCTCTGCCCTCCTTATGTCTCTGAATCATCTCCCGGGCCAGCAGGTCATATTGTTCCATGATGACAGGAAGATCCTCCTTTCGGATGGCATAATCCTCAGTCGGGGGAGCTACCACCGGTTCCACGGAGATCTGCTGAAAACCCAGATCAGCCAGATGAAGGACATCTGCGGCGAAATCCAGGTTGTAATGGGTAAAGGTTCCCCGGACATAATAGCGATCCTGGTTCCTGCTTTGGGCAAACTTCTGGAATTTGGGAACAATGAGATCATAGCTGCCCGCTCCCTTGCGGAAGGGCCGCATGCGGTCGTGAACCTCTTTTCTTCCATCGATACTCAGGACCACATTGCCCATCTCCCGATTGCAGAATTCCATGACTTCGTCATTGAGCAAGACCCCGTTGGTGGTCAGGGTAAAGCGAAAGTTCTTGTCATGCAGCTTCTCCTGGTCCCGGCCGTAGGCCACCAGTTCCTTCACCACCTGCCAATTCATCAGGGGTTCCCCCCCGAAGAAATCCACCTCCAGATTCCTTCTGGAGCCGGAATGGGCAATAAGGAAATCCAAGGCCTTCTTTCCTGTCTCCAGGGACATCAGGGCTCTCCGGCCGTGATATTCCCCCTCCTCCGCAAAGCAATAGCGACAGGCCAGATTGCAATCATGGGCAATATGCAGGCAAAGAGCCTTCACCACGGTGGGACGATTCTTGAACTGATCGATGGCATTGCGGTAGGCATCCTCCGTGAATAGCATGCCTGCCTCCCTCAGCTCCTGGCATTCCTGACAGGCCTCCTGGAGCTCCCCGGGGGAATACCTGTCCCCCAAAGCCTTCAAGATAGCCTGGGGACTGATCTCTTCCTGCCGATTCATCTGCTCCAGCACATCATAGACCAGATCATCCACCACATGGACGGAACCGCTGTTGATGTCCAGAACCATGTTATAACCGTTGTTCTTGTATTGGTGTATCAAGGGTATACTTCCTTCCTGCATTTCTGAAAACCTCCGGGGCCTTCGAAAGCCAGCTGCTCCGCACTGACGTGCTCCAGCAGCTGGCTTTCATGCGTGGTAAAACCGGGCAAGACCCGGCAGGGGGTTTTATTTGGAATGCTCACAGCTCTGGTTGCCAACGGTGCAAGAGGTCTTGCAGGCAGACTGGCAGGATGTCTGGCACTCACCACATCCACCCTTTTTTACTGTATTCTGAAGATTCTTGGTATTCAATGTCTGAATGTGTTTCATGGTTCTTCTTCTCCTTTCTTCGCTGCATACAGCGGGCTCCCGCTGTGTCAGCTGTCATTATAACATAGGCCTATTGGTTTTTAAAGACTTTTCTTGCAATCCTCATGGAACTTTTCCCATTCCTGCCGATAGATGGCATCCATCCGCCTTCTCTTGGACTCCGTCAGCATGCGCCAGAAGAGGCCGCACAGGAAGGCAGCCATACTAAGGCTGATCACAAAGGGATAGACCCTGGACAGGTCTCCCGTCTGCACCGGCTGGTTCTTCTGGGGAGTCATACTGGCATTGGAGTTCCCGGAGGATTGACTGCCGGAGCCGGAAGAAGTAGCACTGCCTGTGGAAGACCCAGAGGCGGATCCTCCCTGGTTTCCGGAGGAAGTGCCCGGCTTGGTAATGGTGGATGTACCCCCGCCCACCAGATCTCGACCCGGCAGCTTCAGGGCGCTGGGAACAGTCCGAGCCAGAAGGGTGGTATATGCATTGGCAGCGGAACTGGCAGACAGATCCAGTCTTTCCATAGCCAGGGAAGCCACAAGTTCGGTCGTCTGGCTGTTCTCCCCCTCTGCCTGAACCCTAGTCTCAGCCTCAGCCTCACCGGTATCGCCTATGGCAGCCTCCCTGGTCTCCTCCCCTGGGGAAGAGGTGGGAGCAGCCGTTGCGCCAGGTGTCTCCGTAGGGCTTGGAGTCTCCGTGGGACTGGGTGTCTCCGTAGGAGTCGGTGTCGCCGTGGGACTGGGCGTCTCCGTAGGGCTTGGAGCCTCCGTAGGAGTCGGTGTCGCCGTGGGGCTGGGAGCCTCCGTGGGACTGGGCGTCTCCGTAGGGCTTGGAGTCTCCGTGGGACTGGGTGTCTCCGTAGGGCTGGGAGCCGCCGTGGGACTGGGTGTCGCCGTGGGAGTCGGGGGCACTGCAGGCGTCTCTATAGCCTTCAGATAGGCCTTGTATTCCGTCTCGGTCATGGGCTTGAGTTCTTGGTCCTGCAGCTTATCCTCCTGCTCGGCGGTCAATTCTGTCTTGCCGCAGAGAACTACAATTTTCCCGTAGATCTCCTGGGTTTTTGCGGAATCCTCCCCAGCAGCGGCAGCTGACTCCCCGGCAGTCTCGGTCTTTTCCTCCTGATCCTTCCCGGAGCTGGTCTTTGCGCCGGTTTTTGCACTGGCATTTGCCTGGGTGCCGGCAGTGACCTTGCCAGCCCCTCCGGTATTGGCCTGGGCGCCTGTCTGTGTATCCTTGTCCTCTTGGGCCAGGGTCTTGAAATAGTTCAGAACAGCATCCAGGGTCTTGAAGGCCTGATCGGCGGACAGGCCCTTGTTGGAATCCTTGCCCTTCTGGGTATCCAGATAAACCACCACCGTTTTTTGCCCCTGCTCTTCCTGCCCAGTGGAAGAAGCCTGAGCAGTCTGTGAAGCTCCCTGAGCAGATTGGGAGGAGCTTTGGAGGGTCTGAGAGACAGTCTTATCCCCGGCAGATACAGTCAGACTGCCTCCCAGGGTTACGGTTACGGTCAGAACCAGACCCAGTATTTTCTTCATCCTTTTTTCATCCTTTTTCATGAGATTTGTTCTCTCCTGTCTCTGCTTCCTTTTCCCGGGCCCATTTGCTGACCCTGCGGTAAGCCGGGCAAGCCACTCCATATTGGTCTGCCAGTTCCACAACCCGATAGACCAGTCCCGGCAGTTCCGAGGACTTGCCTGCAACCACATCCCGCTGCATGGAGGTATCCGCCTTGTCCTCCAGGTTCCGAAGGATCTCCAGATTCCGCTCCACGGGATCCTCCGAAAAGGCAATCCCCATGGCCCGACCCAGAGCTTCTACCTCCCGGATCAGTTGAATCAGAAAATCCTGTTTCTCTCCTGCCTTCTTGAAGTCCTCCGCCACAGCCTGATAATAGAGGCCGGCGGCTCCCACAGGGGAGACATAGCTGAACTTCATCAAAGCGTCCGCCTGGATATTTTCCGTAAAATGCCCTTCGATTCCTGCCGCCCTCAGATCTTGCTCCACCTGGCGAAAGGTGGCTTCCTGCCGCCTGGTCTGACCCGGCCGATAGCCATAATAGACCCGGAAAATAGGGGAAGGCTGCACCACCAGTCCGGCTTCCTCGATCTTACCATAGATGTAGATGCAGCCATCTGCCACATCATTGTCCGGCAGATACTCCTGCAGCCGGGCTCCCGTGCCAAATACATTGAGCAGGGGAATGACTACGGTATGGGGCTGACAGATGGTCTGCAGGAAGGGGATAGTCTCCTGCAGGGAGTAGTATTTGACACAGACAAAGACTACCTCCGGTCCATCCAAAGGATGGGCGGCCCCATATTCCTCCATGGAAAAGGCCTGCACCGGCTTCAGGCAGAAGTCTCCCAGACCGGCTGTACGCAGTCTCAATCCCGCTTCCTTCATCTGCTTCAGATGTCTGCCCCGGGCAATCCAGGTGACATCCTGCCCGGATTTCTGCAGCCAGGCCCCCAGACAGCCGCCGGTACCCCCGGCTCCTATCACCAGATAATTCAAGACTTCACCTTCTTCCATCTTCGCTCCGCCAGCCGCAAAATGCCATGGGACAGAAGGGCTGCCAGGATGCCGCACAGAATACCCACCAGGACATCTGTGGGATAATGCACTCCCACATAGAGTCTGGAAAAGGCAATCACCCCAGCCAGGATCAAAAGACCCAGGGACAACTTCTTCTGGGGCAGATAGAAGCGAAAGGCCAGGGCTGCCGCGAAGGCGGAGGAGGCATGCCCGGAGGGGAAGGAGGAATCTGCCTGTCTCTCAATCAGACAAGTGAGACCCTCTATGACCTCATAGGGGCGGATCCGATCCACCGCCGGTTTCAGCCCCAGATTGACAATCAAAAGGGAAAAAATCAGGGCAAGGGCCCCCGCCGCTCCGGCCTTGCGTGTCTTGCGAAAGACCAGGAAGAGGGCAGCCAGGACGATCCACAGAATCCCCGAATTACCCAGACTGGTTAAGACCTTTAAAATGGGGGTCAGAATGGGATTTCTAAGATGATCCTGAATCCAAAGCAATAGTTCTCCATCTATCTGCAGCAGTCCTGTCATCTCTTCTTCCTCCTGCTTTTCTGATAACAGCCCCGGCAGATCCGGCTGCTGTTTTCCTATTTCTTCAGCCTCGGCTGCTATTTGCCCCAACAGCGGAAACTCCGGCTGCTACTCCTGCGTTCTTCAGCCTCGGCTGCTACCTGCTCTCATAGCCGTCTGGATTCTGACTTTGCCAGCGCCAGGAATCCTGGCACATCTCCTCAATGCCATATTGGGCTTCCCAGCCCAGCTCCTCCCTGGCCTTGGTGGGATCGCAATAACAGGTGGCGATATCCCCGGCCCTCCTGGGCTTGATCTCATAGGGGATGGGGTGGCCGCAGGCCTTCTCAAAGGCATGGACCACATCCAGGACGCTGTAGCCCTTGCCGGTTCCCAGGTTATAGACCCGGACACCCTTGCTCTCCTCCAGCTTCTGCAGGGCCTTCACATGCCCCCGGGCCAAATCTACCACATGGATGTAGTCCCGAACGCCGGTGCCGTCCGGTGTGTCATAATCCTGGCCAAAGACTCCCAGGCAGGGCAACTTGCCGATGGCCACCTGGGCCACATAGGGCAGAAGATTGTTGGGGATTCCCTTGGGATCCTCCCCGATCTGACCGCTTTTGTGGGCCCCGATGGGGTTGAAATAACGCAATAAGATAACATTCCAGTCGGGCTGGGCATGCTGGATATCCGTCAGAATCTGCTCCAGCATCCACTTGGTCCAGCCGTAGGGGTTGGTGCAGATGCCCTTGGGGCAATTCTCCGTAATGGGGATCTCCGCCGGATCGCCATAGACAGTAGCGGAGGAGCTGAAAATGATATTGCCCACTCCATGCTTCCTCATGATATCACAAAGGGTCAAAGTTCCCTCCAGGTTGTTGCGATAATATTCCAGGGGCTTGGCCACAGATTCTCCCACCGCCTTGTAACCGGCAAAATGAATCACGGCCTCCACCTGCTCCCGGTCAAAGATTGCATGCATCGCTTCCCTGTCGCAGACATCCGCCTGGTAGAAGGTCAGCTTCTTGCCGGTGATCTCCTGAATACGGTTCACCGCCTTGGGGCTGGCATTGTAGAGGTTATCCACGATGACCACCTGGTGCCCCTCCTGAAGGAGCTCCACACAGGTATGACTTCCGATATATCCGGCACCGCCGGTAACTAATACTCTCATTCTATCCTCTTTTCCAACGCATTTCCTGCGTAAACGTCCATGGCGGCTGACGCCGCCTCCACCACCTATGAAAGCCAGCTGCTTCGCACTACGCGCTCCCGCAGTCGCCGCCTCCACCACAACTGAAAGCCGGTATAAAGCTCTCCTGGGCTGTCTGCCCTTCCTGGATAAAGCCATTTTCCAAACCCAGGGAAAGGGCATAATCCACCAGCCGCTTGTATTCCCGGTCTGTCACCCTCCTGGACAGGAGGGGATCCCCTGCCATGGCAGGCATGGGGGTATATTGGTTCATCAAACTGATGTAAATAGAATCCCCATAAGTCTTGTACAGGTATTCCACCACCCTCCTGGAATCTGCCACATGACCCGGCAAAAGAAGGTGGCGGACCACCAGACCCCTGGTCATCATACCCCGGGCGTCGAAGATGGGCGGACCCGCCTGTTTGACCATTTCCTCCAGAGCCTTCCTGGCAATGGAAGGATAATTCCCGGCATGGGAATAGCGGTCTGCCAATTCCGGATCCATATATTTGAAATCCGGCAGGTAGATATCCACCAGCCCCGCAAGCAAGCGCAGCATCTCCGGCTTCTCGTACCCGGAGCTGTTATAGACCACAGGAAGGGTAAGTCCCTGCTCCCTGGCCAGACTTAGGGCTGCCGCCGTCTGGGGCAGATAATGCCCCGCTGTTACCAGATTGATGTTGTTAGCGCCCTGTCCTTGCAGATCCAGAAAGGTCTCTGCCAGCTCCTGCAGGGAATAGATCCGTCCCCTCTGCCCCTTTCGTATGGCCTGGTTCTGGCAAAAGGAGCAGCCCAGGGAACAACCGGAGAAGAATACCGCCCCGGAACCCTCCTGGCCGGATATGCAAGGCTCTTCCCACAGGTGAAGTGCCGCCCGGGCCACCAGGAGCTGACTGGTTACGCCACAGAAGCCCTTGCCACCCTCCAAGCGGTTGACCCCGCAATTCCTGGGACAGATGCGGCACTCCCGCATCAGATCGTCCACCTGCTTTAACCTATTCATTATACGTACAAATATCCCCTTCCGTCAAGACCATGCTGCAAGTCTTAATGATTGCCTGTCGTTTCTTCCTCAACAGATATTTCCACTCTTTTCCCACGTCTAGGTCCATTATAGGACAGAGTCCCTCTCCATGCAAGAAAAAGACGGAAAGAAAAAGAAAGCCCCCGCCTCCGGTTTTATCCGAAAGCGGGGCCTTCTTCTAAGAGTTCTGAGATTTTGCATGCTCAGGCTCCCAGCCTTTACCAGTCGTCCTCATCCTCTTCCTCCCCATCCGATGGAGCGCCAGAGCCCAACTGATTCTGTTTTTTTCTCTTCTTGTCTCTCAGAGCCAGAGCCAGGAAGACCACTACTACCACCACCACGGCTGCAGCTATGCCCGCTGTCAGATAGATCATACGGTTGCTGGTCTCCTCCTGGACCTGACTGCCGGTCTTCTCCTCCTCCTGCACCAGCTCCGGCAGGGAGGCGGCAGCTTCCTCCACCTCTTCTGCTGTCACGGTGGGAGCATCGGACAGGTCAAAGACCCTGCATTTTCCTTCTCTTAGACGGCAGACCGCCTCCAGACCATAGGCAGCCTGATATCCGGCCATGTTATTGCCCTCGGTCTCTTCCTCATCTCCGTCCAGGCTGTGGATGATTCCTCCGTCTGCCAGCTGGAAGGCCTGAAGTCCCTCCACCAGGCTATTGCCGTTTTTGATAAATTGCTCATCCTCCTGGGGATCCCGGTTCCAGGAAGCCAAGGCTACCATGGTCCAGCTGGTGCTCTCGGAGGTACGCTCCTCATAGGTTACCATACTGCCGTCTTCCGCCTGGAGGTCTGCCAGGCGGACAAAAGCCCTTTCTGCAGCCTGATCCACAGTTGTGGTAACTTCCTCCCCGCTTACCTGGCTGGTGAAGGTATAAGTCTGGTCAGAATTCCCATAGGGAGCCAGCGCCGTCAAGGCCATGGAGGTCAGATCCACATCTGAGGCCTCCTTGGGCATAAGACCAAAGCCCCCATCTTCCAGCTGACGGGAGAGAAGCTCTGTCAGCAGACTTTCCCGGGTCCACTGAGCATCCTCCGGCTCCTGATAGGACCGGCTGTCTACCGCCAGCAAGGACCAGATATAGCCATTGATTCCCTGATCTCCCGGATTTCCCCAAAGGCTGTTCCAGATGAAGTCATCGATCAGGTCAATGGAATTACCCTCCGGATCGGTACCAAAGGCGGTGGGATCCCCTCCGCAGGCCTCCAGGGTTAAAATCATACGATGCAGATCCGTCAGCCGGTATTCCTGCATCACCGTGGCAGAATCCTCTTCCATCTCCTGGTAGATCTGCTCTATCTGATCCTGCAGCCTGGCCAGATAGGCGGCCTGATTGTCCTGGATTCCCATCCGGCAGATGTCAAAGGCAAACCAGTCGCTGGCTGCCTGCCCTGCCCCATCCAGCAGATCCCCGGTCAGAAGCTCGCCGGATTCTGCCGAAGGGCATTTCCAGTCCAGAATCTTCTGCTGCATGGCTCGAAGCTCCTGGGAATCCAAGACCGCCTCAGCCCTTACCTGGGTCATTCCCGACCCGGTGACAAGCAGGGCAGCTGCCATAAGCCCTGCCAATATCCTTTTTTTCATTTTCATGCTTCTAATCTCCTCGGCTGATGAGAACAACCCTTCTCGCTTTCTCCCGTGCTATCCCCTTTTAGCGGCCGCTATCCGGGGATTTGGTCTGCTTGAGCACATTTTTCAGTACAGCCTGAGCCGTCAGCTCCGCCACCCTGGCCTTGGGATTCAGGATAATCCTGTGGGCGCAGACGTCCAGGAAAACCTGCTGCACATCCTCCGGTGTTACGTATCCCCGACCATCCAGGTAGGCATGTGCCTTGGCCATACGCACCACAGCCAGGGCTCCACGGGGGCTGACTCCCAGACGGATCATCTCATCCTGGCGGGTTGCCGTAGCCAGAGAAGTCACATATTCCAGAATGGCATCCTCCACATGGATATTGCGAACCTCCTCCTGCATATCCAGGATGTCCTGGCCGCTGATGATACCCTCCAGGGAATCCATGGGATTGACCGTCTGCCGATCCCTCAGGATATCCACCTGGCTTTGATAATCCGGATATCCCATCTCCAGCCGAATCATAAAACGGTCCAGCTGGGCCTGAGGCAGGAGCTGGGTTCCTGCAGATCCCACCGGGTTCTGGGTGGCAATGACCACAAAGGGTCTGGGCAGGGTATGGGTCATACCGTCTACCGTCACCTGACCCTCCTCCATGACCTCCAGAAGAGCCGACTGGGTCTTGCTGGAGGTACGGTTGATCTCGTCCGCCAGCAGAAGGTTGGTCATCACCACGCCGGGCTTGTAATCAAAGCTGCCGGTTGCCTTATTGTAAATGGAGAAACCCACGATATCCGAGGGAACTACATCCGGGGTAAACTGGATTCTGTGATACATCATACCCATGACCCGGGAGCAGGCCACTGCCAAAGTGGTCTTACCCACGCCAGGCACATCATCCAGCAGAACGTGTCCCTCGGACAAAATAGCCATCAAAACCCGCTCCACCACGGATCTCTTGCCGATAATAACCTTCTCCACCTCTCGAATTACCGCATCTGTCCTGCTATTCATGTCTCATTATCCTCTCTCTATTCATCCTCTTTCGCCTGCAAGACCCTGCCCTTCCAGGACTTCCTGCAGGGCTTTTGCCCCTGTCACCGGGCAGGAGTCCGCAAGAGCGTCCTGTGACCCTGGAGCCCCTTTGACCGGACTTGGTATTGGCATTCTCCACATCTGCCAGTTCTTCCTGACCCATGGCAAATGTGGAGGATGTCAGATCCCTTCGGGTGGCCTTAGCTTCTTCCCCAGTCACCCAGCCTGCCACAAATATGAAACATGGGTTCAGGTCTTCGCAGACCCAAACCCATGCCTCCGGAATTGTAGGGATGCAGCTGTCTTTGCTACAGTCCCGGATTAGTGATTCTTACGGCGCTTTACCACCAGGGTGCCGGTGATTCCACAAGCAGCTGCCAGAATCAGACCCACATAGAGAACCGGGGCGAAGGTATCGCCGGTCTTCACAGCAGTACCGGTAGAGGTAGTGGAAGACTTGGTTCCGCTGGTCTTGGAGGTAGTGCCGCTGGTCTTAGAGGTGGTGCCGCTGGTCTTGTTGTCAGCAGCCTTGGTAGGAGTGGGAGTAGGTGTCAGCTTCTCGATGACTGCTGTCTCTTTCTCTCCACATACGGAGCATACTCTCTCCTTGCTGCCTTCCTTATCCAGGGTAGCCTCGGTTACCACCTTCCAGCCGTCCTCATCGGTATCCTTGTCAACCTTCCAGCTATGTCCCTTGGCTGCAGTCTCGCGAGTTGTTTCATTCTGGCATACAGAGCAAATGCCCTTGTCCAGACCCTTCTCGGTGCAGGTAGCTTCCTTCTCAGTGGTCCAATCATACTTGTGGTCTACCATAGGAACTTCCTTGGTCTCTGTATCCACAGTCCCACATACGGTACACTTTCTGTGCTGAATACCTACCTTGGTACAGGTGGGCTCGTCATCGGAAGAAAGATACTCCCATGCTCCCCAGCTGTGCTCAGTCATGGGAAGATCCACATCCTCAAGAGTAGTGCCGCAGACACCGCAGGTAACCGTTCTGTGTCCCACAGACTGACAGGTAGCAGGCGTCTCACTTACCTGCTTCTGATCCTGGGGATGGTTAATGGTAATGGTAGAGGTCAGATCTACAGAGGCGCTGTCCAGGAAATCCGAGCTGGTGAAGTAAACATTTTTGATGGATACTGTAACAGGATTCTCGGAGCACTTCAAAACCTTGAACTTCATGGTAACAGAACCTGAGGCAAAGGCGTACTTTTTGGTTGTTACATAACCAAAATTCGCATTCACAACAGCAGACATGCCGCCCTGGAAGTTATCTCCCCATTCTACTCCCTCATCCTCTCCCAGAAATTCCAGGACAGAAGAATCGTAGTTGTTGGTTGCCTCACCGTGGATACCTACCAGGTTAGCCGTATCACTGGTGAAGGTGATGGGGATGGAAATGATATCTCCTACCTCAGCACTGGTTACATTGCCTACTGATGCACTGACTACCGGTTTGTCTGCTGCCTGAACCGTCTGGGTGGCCGGAAATACCAGCGTCGCAGCCATCATGACAGCACCCAGCAGTGACATCCATTGCTTCTTTGCTTTCATAAGCTTTCTCCTTTGTTTAGTTGATGTATTGGTGAACACGTCTGCCTCAACGTGTCTTCCACTTGGTTCCATTGCCCCTCGCCGCTGAGGGCGGCCGACTTCTGGGGCAGGCTTTGGAGGGTGACGTACCTGTATAGCGAAGATCGATGTGCCATCAAAAAGGAGCCCCTCCGAAGAGAAACTCCCAACTTTCCTTTAGAAAAAGAAAACAAGGTCCGTTATGCCTCCGGAAATTCCTGATTCGGTCTCCAGCTTCCCTGTATTCTGACTTAAAGTACCAGCCTACTTGCTGCCCCTTCCCGATGATCCAGTGGTTTGGCAGCTTTCGTCCTTATCACAGCGGGGATAAAACCGTTCCGGATTCCAACCGGACTTCCACAAGAATCAGCAGTTGTGCTAACTCTATTCTGAGCTGTACAAGCGACCCTATTCAATTATGGGAAGATCTTGCTTATGACCTGCCTGCGCAAATCTCCCTGCGCAAATCTCCCTACGCCCTTGATAATAAAACAAAAGGAAGGGTTTGTCAATGCTTATGGAGTCAATTCGGTGGGGAAGAGGATCTCTTCCACCAGCTCGGCCGCATCTTGAATGCAGCCCGGGCAGCTTCTCAGCGTTTTTCCTGTATCTACGCCCTTCAGTTCTCGGCAGATAAGGGAGCCGTTCTTTTTCTGAAAGCGGTCCAAAATCTCCGTGGACAGTTGATAAGTAGCTCTCTTGGTCGTAGGGCTGTCACAGCCCAGGCTATTCTTGGCTCCGGTCAGGGCAATCGCGCCGGATACAGCGCCACAGACTCCCTGCATGCAGCCCATACCAAGCCCATAGCCCTCCATAATGCGAAACATCTCATTCTCGCTGATTCCTACCAAATCACAGTAGGTACAAGCCACGGCCTGGGCGCAATTATACCCCTTCTCATGGCGTTTTCCTGCTTCCTCTACTCGTGTATTCATGCGGATTCCTCCTTCATAATGGTCGATGGAAAAGCACAGGGCGGAGACGGCGCTGGGGCAGGTGCAGCAGGGAGGCAGGCCTCCGCAAGCTTGATTAGAAACACTTGCAGACAGACTTTCCAAAAGAGGGGCTGGAGTCCGGGCATCAAGCTCGGACTGAAAGGGCAACTGAAGGCGAAAGCATCAGCTTTCGCATGAATTTGCCCGGTGCCCCTCTGCAGGGAAGGCTGTCTGCTTAGTGTTTCTTCAAGCTGAGGACTAGCCTGCCCTACTGCTGCACCTGCCCCGGTGACTGCTCCACCCGTCACCTCCGAAGCACCTCCGGGGCAGGTGTCACCGGCTGCCCTGCAATTCTGCGCTCCAGACGCCGGAGGTATTCCCGGCTCATCTGTTCCAGGCCTTCCTCCTTGTCTGTCCAGGTGGCTCCTGCCCGACAGGCTCCCTCTTCGGTCTCCTCCCTGTCCGGTGGCAATCCGGCCAGGCCCAGCATCTGCATCCCGGCGGTCCAGGCTTCCTCCCCGGAGAGAAGCCCCCAATCCAACTGATCCAGCAGGTGGGCATAGAGGGAGGTATAGGTTACCAGGAGGGAATCGGTCTTCAGATGGTCCAGACGGTCGGTGAATTCTGCCCGGGACAAGAGCCCGTCAGGGTTCCCTTGCCGATAGGCCTCCCAGAGGCTGTCCTCCGTAACCCCAAAGCGATCCATCCGGTGGAGGACATCGTGCTGGTAGGTGGGATTCAGGCCGGACTGCCGATCCAGAGCTTCCTTGACTCCCGCCTTAACCGTCCTTCCGATGTATTCTCCCAGCTTGCTGTGCTTGCCCGCATTGGTCAGGAGGGTGGGGGATTGGGGATTGCAGATCAGGATAGTGCTGTCGGTGCCGGATCCGGTAGCCAGACCGTGGGAATAGCGGCTGGGAGCCAGAAGCTCCTGAAGAGCCGCCACCTTGGCCTCCGTACAGGACACCAGAGCTCTGGTCAGGGTGCCCTCCGGCAGGTCGGCATCGATATAGAGAATAATATTGATGGTTCCCGGAGGAACCTGGGTATCGATTCCGGCTTTTTCATGCCAGATAGCCGGATCCCCAATCCGACCCCCATTTTTCTGAATCCCTCCCGTAACAATGGCCGTAACCGTAAAATCCTCATAGGTCAGGGTCTGGATGGAGGCATTTTCCATGCTGGCGGCAGTATACATACCGGTGCAGGCAGAGGGATCCAGCCCCAGATCCTCCCCGGCGATCCGATTCATATGTTCTTCATAGGTATCTGCCCGCATGACACAGGCCATACCCGGCCCCGGATTTCCGTCATTGTTAAAGACAGCCTGCAGATCCTGGCGATAGCCCCCATTGTTGGGCCCTGTGCTCAAGACCTTCCTGGGACCCGCCAGGCAAACCACCAGGGATTTCTTATAGAAATGCACCTGATCCCCACCGGATAGCGTCCACATCTTCATCTCCTTCATCCCTCTCCTTTCTCCCCTTTTCTGTTCCAGGCTCTCCTGGATCTTCTTTCCTAAGGTCCTACCGGCTTCCCTCCCCCAAGGCCTTCTTCTGGCAGCGCAGCCTGGTCTCGTGATCCTGCAGGTCGTTGGATACCAGCTCATGGGTCAGGTATTCCGGTTTCGCTGCCTCCAGGATCTCCCTCACCCGGGGAGTGGTCCAGGGCAGGTGGCTGTCGATGGAAAACACATGGCCGTGGCTGTCCCAGGCTCTCTGGCGATAGGTCTGGGGCATCTGATCCTGCCTGGACAGCAGGTCTCTGACATAGGCTCCTGTCAGGCTTTGGTTCAAATGGATTCCTTTTATATAAGAAAGGAAATCCCGATGATCCTCCAGGCGATCCAGAACATAATCCACCGCCTGATCTTCCGTGGCAAGATCCAGGTTGGTATGGAGCAAATGACCGGTATCCAGCATGAAGCCCTTGTGGGGGTAATGAACCCGATCCAGCAGGCGCTGGGTCATCTCCGGCCTGGTAAAAGTCAGACCTGGCCACCAGAGATTCTCCAGCAGGAAATCAAAGGTATAGGGCTGGCCATCCAGCAAGGTATTGACCAGATCAGCCGTCAGATCCACCACCTCCTCATCGGTATGGGAGAAGGTATAGGAATATAATTCCGTAATCTTCACATCACAGACATGAAAGACCACATAGGAGGCTCCCAGTCTCTGGGCTCTTTCCAAATCCTCCCTCAGGGGCCGCAGAATCGTCTCCCGGGTCAGATCTCCAAAGACCTCCCGGGCCTGATCCAGGCTATCGTATTCCCTTTCCAGCGCCCCCAGATCCCCCTTCCACAGATCCACCCATTCATTAAAAAATTGCATATGAATGCCCATCACGTCCTGGGGGCGAAAGAAGCCCGGATTACCTCCCCGGCAATGGAGCACCTCCAGACCGTCCAGTCCCAGCTTTCGGGCAAAAGCTCCTGCATCCTCTCCCCTCTCATAGCGATCCGTATCCAGAGGATGATCCGTAATATTCATCATTTCCTTCATGGCACAATCTTCCTTCCTTTGTCTTGCCGGGGCAGCCGCCGCTGCCCCTTCTCCACGGTTCTGCTTCTGCGGTCGAAGCCCATATATCAGAAAAGCCCTCCCGCGAGGGAGAGCTTGTACTTCACTATGGGGAGACTACTCCGGCGCCGGACGGCTGTCCAGCGGAATCCCGCTTGGTAGTGTATCGGAGGAAATACAAACGGGAAAAACAGCAATCAGACGGCCGAAGCATCTCACCCTACCGTTTACCATGCATAAATCCCGCACCAAGGTTCCTGAGCCAAAGCGGAATGGCATCAGGCATTCCATATCGGGTAGATGGATGGAAGCTTTACACGGAAACTTCAACCTTACACAATACAAGCAGGTTTCCTGGCTCTCAGATCTTCGCTCAACGCCCCTTCTCATGGGCTCGCGCCCACAATGGGTATCCTTGCGTCTCACTCCCTGAATACAGTGACCGGATCGCCCGGGATTCACACCCGGTTCCCTCTTCACCGACCTACTCGGCAGGCCGATGCACTTGCAAAGGTGATATGGAATTTACACACAACCTTATCTTACCATCCCTTCCCTCCTTTGTCAAAACAAATTGGCGAAAAATCTTCGTTTTTCTGTCAAAAAGTGAAACGTTTCAGAAGAGTTTCCGACGGAGCAGAGCGTTCAGGGACAGATGTCCAGCCGGTGAAGGGCTCGGCTGTAGTAATAGACATGGTCGGACAGCACCTCCTGGGCTTCCACCTGGGTGCGGTTAATCTCTGCTACCATTTTCTGCAGGTAAGCTGCTTCATTGGCCTGATCCGCAGCCAGAAGGAGGCACTCATGGATACTGCTGGGAAGGACATAGAAGTCTGCATCCAGCATTTCCCCGATCTTCTCTGCCTGACCGGGATAGAAGATGCAGTTAGCTCCCAGGCATTTGTCCTGATTGGTCAGGAGATACAGGGGAGTGCCGGGAAATATCTCCTTCTCATTCTCTCCTTCCTTTCCATCCTCCTCCGCCCGCTCCGGCTCCAGCTCTCCCCATTCCTTCAGAAGGTCACTGAGCTTCTCCAGCTTGGGGGGCATCTTCTCTGTGGTATTGCGCCAGGCATCCTTCTCCAGCTCCTCCTCCCGGATCTGCCAGCCCTCCAGATGGTCCCTGCGGATGAGAACTGCCGCATCCTTGCAATACTCCGCCGGAACCCGATAATAATAGACAAAGGCCAGGTCACACCAGCGCCGGTGGGGGGTGGCAGCCAAGAGCTTCTTATTTTTCTCATAATTGATCACCTTGCAATATACATTCTCCCGGACTGTCCGGTAGGAATGGAAAAAGCCCGTCGGTACCCATCGTTTTTCCCTAAATTGCCGATATTCATCCAGGATCAGTTCTGCCAGATGGTCCACCGACACCCCCTTGAGATACTCCTGGTAGAAATAATCCATATGAATGGAGGGAACCACAGAAACCCCCGGCGCCCGGATATCCAGACTATCCTTCCATACCCCATTATTTCGCGGCAGCCGGTGCAAAACCGCCGTCGCCTTGTCCCCCAGCAGCTCCTGCACCCTGGCTGCCAGCATTTTCTGAAACTTCTTATAATTCATGCTTCTACCTCCTGTAGTCATAGTAGTGCCACCCCTCGGCTTTTATTCGTGGTGGCGGCGGCATCAGCCGCCATGGACGTTTACTTTGCATGTCATGCCTGTGCAGGCAGAAAAGTCAAAAGCGGGAACCGAAAAAAAGGAAGAAGGGAGAAAAAAGGAAAAAGGGAGAAAAAAGGAAAAAGGGAAAAAGGAGAAAAAGAGTAAAAGTGCCAAAAGAAGAAAAAACAAAGGAGAAAAAGTAAAAAGTAAAAAAGGGAAAAGTAAAAAGAGAGAAAAACGAGAAAAAAGAAGAGAAAGAAAGAGACGGAGCCCGGTTCGGGTGCCGCAGCACCCAAAGCCCGGTTCCTGTAAATGATCCGGCAGCCAGCCCCGATCATCTCTGCAGATATCTGTCAATCATTAAACACGGCTGAGATATTCGCCGGTTCTGGTATCAATCTTGATCTTGTCTCCCTGATCTACAAAGAGGGGAACGCTTACCTGGGCGCCGGTCTCAACGGTAGCCGGCTTCGTTGCTCCCTGGGCGGTATTGCCTGCAAATCCCGGCTCTGTCTCGGTAATCTCCAACTCAACAAAGAGGGGTGGCTCAATGGCAAATACATTGCCGTTGTAGGAGCATACCTTCACCATCTCGTTCTCCTTCACAAACTTCAGAGCGTCTCCGATGGTCTCCTGGTTGATGGCGATCTGATCGTAGGTCTCCACATTCATGAAATAATAGAGATCTCCGTCATTGTAGAGATATTGCATATCTACACGATCAATTCTGGCCTGGGGGAACTTCTCCGTAGGACGGAAGGTCTTCTCTACCACACCACCATTGATCACATTTTTCAACTTAGTTCTTACAAACGCTGCACCCTTGCCAGGCTTCACGTGCTGAAATTCAATTACCTGAACCACATTGCCATCAATCTCAAGGGTAATGCCGTTCCTGAAATCACCTGCTGATACCATACAAACTATTCCTCCTTAATGCGTTCTCTGCACGCAACATGACTATAGATTATTCTATAATATTTCAAACTGATTTTCAACCACTTTTTCTTGATTACCGGAGAAGCTCTTCTTCCCTGTCATAAAGCCCTTCCCCCACTGACATGCCCCTCAATCTTCCCTGCAGGGGCATGTTTTTCGTAAAAATGCAGGACAATCCGCTCCAGCTTTCGTTTGAACACGATCTGGATCTCCTCCTTGGGATGGATGGGCTTCACCAGGATATTGAAGATGCCTGCCCGCTTGGCTCCCCAGACATCCGTAAAGAGCTGGTCTCCCACGAAAAAGGCCTCTTCCTTGGGAATTCCCATGATCTGACAGGCCCTAAGATAGTTGCGGGTGGAGGGCTTGTGGGCATCCGCCACATAGGCAGCCCCCACAGCCTCCGCAAAGGGCTTGACCCTGGGCTCCTGGTTGTTGGAAATCAGGCAGGCGGACAGACCAATGGCTCTCAGTCGGGCAAAGAGCTCCACTGCCCTGGCATCCGCCGGTGCCCCATGGGGCACCAGGGTATTGTCGATATCATAGATGACCCCCCGGAAGCCCCTCTCATAAAGGCCCTCATAGTCAATGTCATAGGCGGAATCCACCCAGCGATCCGGATAAAAGGCGGATAAAAAACCTCTTCTGCTCACCCTTGCTTCTCCTCTTCTCCCGATGGTATCGGCATCCCCTGTTCCTGCTCTGCCCCGTCTGCTGGAGTCGCCTGCCGGGGCGTCTCCTCTGCCTCGTCTGCCTGCCGGGGCTTCTCCTCTGCCTGTTCTGCCCCGTCTGCCTGGGGCTTCTCCTCTGCCTCCAGGTAGGCCAGCATGTCCGGATAAGAGGCCCTCATTTGGTCACATCCATGCTGGTAGAAGTCCATGAGACGGTCATAATCCATCTCTGTTCTTCCCACTGTCATGCCCTGGGGGCGAATCACGAAGATCTTCCCTTCTGCTTCCCATTTCTCCACCAGATCCATGGTGCGGTTGTATCGGGCAGCCCGGCTGCACAGGGTCTCCACCAGCTGAGGATATTTCCGATAAACCAGGCGATAGAGGGCGTTGACCCGGCCGCTGGTCTTCTTGCGGTAGCCCTTTTCCCGGGTCAGAACCAGGACATTCTTCCGGTAGCCCTTCTTCATGGAATGAATCAGGGGAATGGAATCGGCGATGCCCCCGTCCAGACAAGGGGTGCCGTCCACCTCCACCATATGACTGAGGACGGGCACATCGCTGGAAGCAGCTATGATATCCATCAGCCGCTTCTTGTCCTGTCGCTCATCCAGATAATCCGCCTGGCCGGTCAGACAATTGGTCACCACCAGCTCGCAGGCGATCTGGGATTGAAAATAAGTCTCGTAATCGAAGGGAAAGAGCTCATTGGGATAACGGTTGTAGAGCAGATCCAGATTAAAAACCTCCCTGGTGCGAAGAATTTTCAAAGGGTTAGTATTCACGCACCGATAGGTCTTATCCTTCATGGCCATGCAATCCCTGGTCCTGCCCACCTGACGGGAGACATAATCCAGGGCATTGCTGGATCCCGCCGATACCCCCACCACATAGGGGAACCAGCAGTCCTCCTCCATCAGAACATCCAGGACACCTGCGGTAAATATCCCCCGCATCGCCCCGCCTTCCAGTACCAGTCCTGCCTTTTTCATAACAATTCTCATCCTCTTTTCTTCTAT
>CAVLCU010000016.1:23239-26941 GCA_963661545.1 Lachnospiraceae bacterium
GTTTGGATGCCGCAGCAGCCAAACCCTCCATACAAATATACAAACCTTTTTCAGCGCCTTCCTTCTAGGGCATATGGACTGCCCTTTCAGGAGACCTCCTCCGGGGGCAGACAGATTGCTCTTTCAGGAACGCTCTCCCAGGGGCACATAGACTTCTCTTTCTTTGACATTCTTGTAGGCCGGGCGGATGATCTTGTCTGTATTGATCAGCTCCTCCAGGCGATGGGCACTCCAGCCCACAATGCGGGCACAGGCAAACATGGGTGTATAGAGCTCCAGGGGCAGATCCAGCATACTGTAGACAAATCCGCTGTAGAAGTCTACATTGGCGCTGACTCCCTTGTAGATATGACGCTCCTCCCCGATGATCTGGGGAGCCAGGCGTTCCACCATGGTATAAAGGTGGTAGTCCTTCTCCCTGCCCTTCTCAAAGGCCAGCTTCTCCACGAATTTCTTGAAAATACGGGCTCTGGGATCGGAGATGGAATAGACCGCATGACCCATGCCATAGATCAGGCCTCTCTTGTCAAAGGCCTCCTTGTTCAGGAGTCGGCGCAGGTATTGGCCCACTTCCTCCTCATCCTCCCAGTCCTTTACCGTCTTCTTCATATCATCAAACATCCGAACCACCTTGATATTGGCGCCTCCATGCTTGGGACCCTTGAGGGAGCCCAGGGCCGCCGCCACCGTGGAATAGGTATCCGTTCCGGAGGAGGAAACCACATGGGTGGTAAAGGTGGAATTATTGCCGCCGCCATGCTCCATATGAAGTACCAAAGCCAGATCCAGCACTGTGGCCTCGATCTTGGAATACTTCTTATCCGGCCGCAGCATCCGAAGGATATTTTCCGCGGTAGACAGGCGCTTGGAGGGGTTGTGAATATAGAGGCTCTTGCCCAGAATATAATGATTGTAGGCTTGATAGCCATAGACCGAAAGCATGGGAAATACAGAAATGAGAGTCAGGCACTGCCTCATCACATTGGGCAGACTGATATCATCCGCCAGGGGATCGTAGGCATACAAAGTCAGCACACTGCGGGAAAGGGTATTCATCATATCCCGGCTGGGTGCCTTCATCACCACGTCTCTGACAAAATTCTTGGGCAGGGATTGCTGGCCTTTTAGAATCTGGACAAAGCCCGCCAGCTGGTCCTCCGTAGGCAGGGAGCCAAAGAGAAGCAGGTAAGCCGTCTCCTCAAAGCCCATCCGTCCCTCCTCCAGGAAGCCCCTGGTGAGATCGTCTATGCTAATCCCTCTATAATACAATTCCCCCTCGCAGGGGGTCTTCACACCATCTATGGTCTTAAAGGATACTACGTCCGAAATCTGCGTCAGTCCCGCCAGAACCCCGGCTCCGTTGACATCACGCAATCCTCTCTTCACATCATATTTTCCATAAAGACTCACATCCATGGTGGATTGGTTTGCGCAAATGTCCGTCAGGTGAATAATCTCCGGTGTTGCCTTCATCTTAAAACTCATAATTTCGCAAATCTCCTTTCCTGATGTGGGGGTCCTCCGCTCCAAAGCCCTCCTTCTGCTATTGCTCTGCTTGTCTTCTGCTGTGGTTACTGTCTACTATGGTTACTTCTGCCTGGTCTTCATTCATCCACATGCTCCAGTCCCTGGGCAAGGATGGTAGAGACGTGGGTATCCGCCAGGGAATAGAAGACTGTCTTGCCCTCCCGCCGAAACTTCACCAGCTCCTGCTGCTTGAGAACCCGCAGCTGGTGGGAAATGGCACTCTGGCTCATGCCCAGCAGGTCGGCGATATCGCAGACACACAGCTCCTGCTTGGACAAGGCCGTCAAAATCCGGATCCGGGTCACATCCCCAAAGGTCTTGAACAGATCCGACAGGCGGTAAATCTCCTCATCAGTGGGAATCTCCTGCCTGGTAATGTGGTCGTGTACACAATATTCCTGGCATACTTCAATCTTCTTATCATCCGATATGGCAGAGGCTTCAGCTACTGCAGCTGCTTCGGCTGCCTCAGATATTTTAGACATTGCAGGTATCTCGGACATTCCTCTCCCTTCCAGCTCTCCGCCGTGGAGCTGTATGTCAGCAGGGTCTGCTGACGAATGATGATATCCAATTCTAGCATATTGGGGAAAAAATCACAACAATTTTATTCTTGGCTCCTGGGAGGCGGTGATGATGCAGGCCTCACCTGGTGCGGTAAAGAGAGGTAAAGAGAGCAGATCGGTTTCCTGTCGAAGGGCCCGTAATGAATAGGAAATTCAATGTATAAAATTAATTATTTTGATTTTTTTAATTGAATTTTGTTTGGGCCGGGGGTATACTATAGTTGTAATTGATGGAGGTGGTCTTGATGTTGATCGATTTTCGTTTTAAAAACTTTCGCTCATTCCGTGACGAGGCGACACTTTCCATGGAGGCAACCGGATTAAGTTCCTTCAAGAACTGCCTGATTCCGCTTTCTTCCACTGTGAAGCTGCTTCCAGCCATTGCCATTTATGGAAAAAATGGTGGGGGAAAAAGCAATGTGATTCGCGCCTTTTGGCTAGCTGTGCAGTTCATTCGAAATGCACAGAGAACGCAGCACGAGCGCGCCGGGATTCCAGTCAATCCCTTTGCGCTGAATGATTATTCCAAGAACGAACCCACAGAGTTTGCATTCGAATATACTTCGGGCGGTGTGAAATATTGGTATGGTTTTTCAGCTACACGCGAGAAGATTTATTCGGAATATCTCTATCATGCCCCAAAGAAACAAAAAGCCTTAATCTTCCGTCGCATTGCGCAGGACTTTTCCTTTACAGAGGAGAAAGCAAAGCGATCCATGATCAGTAAAATGGTGGCAGAAAACCAGTTATTCTTCTCAGTGGCATGTACCATGAATGATACAGCTTGTGTGGCTGCAATGCGATGGTTCCGGGAGCAGGTGTTCTTTTCGCGGGATTACTCTGATATTCCTCGACAGTTGATTGAGTATTCAGAGGATAAGAATATGTTGAAGGCTATCTCTGACTGTGCAAAGGTTGCCGATCTTGGTATCTTAGATATGCAATTTGAGTTCAACAGTAAAGAGATTCAAGAAGATGAAAGCTTGCCGGACAACCTTCCTGAAGGGCTCAAGACTGCGCTGGTGCAGTTTATTCATGTTCTCGCCGAAACTTCTAATAATGCGGAAATACACCTGAAAATGGGCGAAGTTTCCGCAAAAGCCAGACATCAAGGTGAAAACCGCGATGGCCAGAAGGCGATCTATTCCCTGGATCTTTCCGATGAGTCAGATGGTACTCGCAAGCTGATGGCACTGGCTCCGGCCATTGAATCTGCCCTGCGCACCGGTGGCATTTTACTGGTGGATGAATTGGAACGTGAGCTTCACCCCATGCTGGCAGACTATATTGTTGCAAAGTTCCAAAGCAAGTCATCGAACCCCAATAGTGCACAGATTATCTTTACGACCCATAATACGGAGATGATGAACCTGGAACTTCTGCGTAAGGATCAACTGTATTTTGTTGATAAGTGTGATAGCGACGGAACTTCCGACTTGTATACTATCAGCGAATTCTCTACCCGCACAACTGAGAATATCCGGAAAGGGTACCTTGTTGGCAAATACGGCGCAATTCCAAATATTGAAATCGAGGAGGTGGAGTAAATGCCACGTCCCACCAAAAAAAGCAAACCCTATATCGTGGTGTTCTGCGAGGGGGAAAGCGA
>CAVLCU010000017.1:0-26722 GCA_963661545.1 Lachnospiraceae bacterium
GCTGTTCCCAAGCGTCTGTAAAACCTGCAAACCTGATTTCCGGAGCACTTCTTCCATCCTGCGGAAACATTTTGTGAAGCATGTATTGCTTTAATCTTCTTGTTTCTGCACACTTACGCTGATGAAGGGTGATGAGGTGGTCGAGGACTGAAAAGAACGCAGAAATGCTTTCCTGCTCAACACGGGAAGGAAAACATACCGGACCTTTCAAGGCGTTCTCAGCGGATACCTTCATATCATTCTTTGCGCCCTTATTGACCAATGGATGCATATAGTTATTCATTCGAGCGTGTTGCTCAAAATACACTTGAATGAACTCCGAAAAAGCATTTTCCTTTGGATGATAAACGGCATACAAAGTTGAAACAATACCCGGTTTTCCTTTGTTTGTCTTGATTATTCCATACGGATTAGAGTTAAGAGGCGACTTTGTGTATACTACATCACCAGTCTGAACAACACCATAATTTGATACTGATGCACCGGCGAAAGAACGCCCTTGAAACTCAATCTGATTAACAATTCCATATTCGCCTGAAACGGACAAAACATCAGACCTACCATATATGTTGCCAGTGTTCTTTTCGGTGGAAACAGTAAGGTAATCTTCTAACTTACGCTGTTCCCAATCCTCTGTATATCCCCGGAATCTTATGTTTGGTTTCCCCATAGTGTTCTCCCCGAATAAAGCCTATCTCCTTCGATCTGCTGCCGGTGTCTGCCAATCTCCCAAAAGCCCTGCCCCTGCCTCTCGGCAGGGGCAGGGCTTTGATTCTCCCATAGGGTTCCCTTCCGGGCAGACAGTCCTCAGAAATAGGTGACAAGTCCATAGATCAGGATGACCAGGACGATGCAGGGCAGGACATAGGTGCAATAGCATCTAAGACCCTCCGGTACCTTGGGGCCTGTGCCTTCGTTGGCTTCTGCCCGGAACTTTTTCCAGCCCCAGCCGCATTTTCTGGTACAGAAGAGAACATAGACCAGGGAGCCCAGGGGCAGGAGAATGTTGCTGACCAGGAAGTCCTCCAGATCCATGACTCCGTTGCCTGCCTTCAAGGGTTCGAAGCCTGACCAGAGGTTGAAGCCCAGCACGCAGGGCAGGGACAGGGCGATCATCAGGACGATATTCAGCAGGGCAGCCTTTTTCCTGGACCAGCCGAAGAGATCCGCCCAGAAGCCCAGGATATTCTCAAAGACAGCGATGACCGTGGAAAATGCCGCAAAGGCCATGAATACGAAGAAGAGGCTGCCCCAGATCCTTCCCCCGGGCATGGAATGGAAGATATTGGGCAGGGTCACGAAGATCAGCTTGGGGCCGCTGTCCGGGTTGACCCCATAGGCGAAGCAGGCCGGGAAGATGATCAGACCGGATACCAGGGCCACGAAGGTATCCAGGGCGGAGACGGTAATGGCCTCTCCCAGCAGGGTTCTCTTCTTATCTAAATAGCTTCCGAAGATAGCCATAGCACCGATGCCAAGGCTTAGGGTGAAGAAGGATTGGTTCATGGCGGCCACCAATACCTGTCCCACTCCTGCTTCCTTTAATCGGGTGGCGCTGGGAACCAGATAGAAGGCCAGGCCTTCTGCGGCTCCGGGGAGGATAATACTCCGGATGGCCAGAATGACCATAATTCCCAGCAAAGCCAGCATCATCCATTTGGAGATCTTCTCCACCCCTTTGTTCAGACCCAGGGAGCAGATGAAGAAGCCAAGAACTACTACCAGGATCATCCAGAAGGTCATGACCCCGGGACTGGCCAGCATCTCGCTGAAGACCTCTCCCACTGCCTCTGTGGTGGCGGTATTTTCAAATCTTCCCATAGCCATCAGGTAAAAATAGTGGAGCATCCAGCCGGCCACTACCGTATAGAACATCATCAAAAGGTAGTTGCCCGCCACAGCGATGACCCCATGCAGGTGCCATTTCTGACCCGGTTTCTCCAGCTGCTGGCAGGCCTTCACGGCGCTTCTCCGGCTGGCCCGCCCCACGGAAAATTCCATGGTAAGGATGGGCAGACCCAGAACAACCAAAAAGAACAGATAAATCAGGACAAAAAAGCTGCCCCCGCTGTTGCCTGCTACATAGGGAAATCTCCAGACATTGCCGATGCCGATGGCGCATCCGGCGGAAATCAGGACAAATCCCAGTCTTGAACCAAATGTTTCTCTTTCCATCTCTTTCTCTTTTCTCCTTGTTTCCAGATTGGTTGGGGAGACAAAGCACCCAAACCTGTGGTTAGGGTGCCAAAAGCCGGAGAGATCGTTTGCCTCCCGGCTTTGGCCTTTTCCACTACCGGATTATCATACCACATTGTCACGGGGCAAACAAGAAAATCCCTTGACTTTGCCTGTCTGAAATGTTATTTTGACTCCAAAGGAACAGCAAAAGACTAAGGCTTGCATACGTGAAAAAGCCCTTGATGTGAGGTGCAGCTATGGCTCATACCATCCATATGACTTCAGGAAATCCGGCAAAGCTGATCTTCCGCCTTGCCCTCCCTCTTATGCTGACCAATATCGGACAGCAGCTCTACGGCATCGTAGATGCCATCATTGTGGGACGGGGCGTGGGAGTAAAGGCCTTTGCCTCTCTCGGCGCATGCGACTGGCTTGTCTGGGCCATCCTCTGGGCCGTTCAGGCATTGGCACAGGGCTTCTCTACTCTCATCGCACGCAATTTTGGCGCCGGAGACCTTAGGGCGGTTCGGCGTTCTTTTTCCATGTGTGTCAAAATGTGCCTGATCTTCGGCACTTCCATCACGGTGGTTTTCGTATTGCTTGCAAGACCTCTTCTGATCGCTCTGGGTACTCCGGCTGATATTCTGACAGGTTCGGTCTCCTATCTTACGATTATCTACGGCGGCACCCTGATCGTAATCTTCTATAATATGGCTTCTGCTGCCCTAAGAGCCGTCGGAGACGGGAGGACGCCTCTGATCGCCATGGCCCTTGCCGGGGGAACCAATGTGGTGCTGGACCTTCTTTTCGTCATGGAATTTCAATGGGGAATTGAGGGTGCGGCAATCGCGACCCTCATCGGGCAGCTGGTGGCTGTCATCCTGTGCTTTGCCGTGATATTGCATTCCAGGGTATTTCAAACAGACAAGGAATGTCGCCGCTGGGATCCTGCCATGGCAAAGGAGATGTGTGGTCTGGGAATCCCTCTTGCCCTGTCCAGCACCATCGTGGTCATCGGGGGAATCCTTGCCCAGGCCGTGATCAATTCCGTAAGCACCGTATTTGTCGCCGGATGTACCGCAGCCAACAAGCTTCATGGCACCCTGGATACCTCCGCTGTTGCCATCGGCTTTGCGGCCTCCACCTATATCGGTCAGAATTACGGGGCGGGACGCATGGACAGAGTGCGCCAGGGCATCAAAAAAGCCCTTTTTATCGCCATTGGCATAGGTGCCCTTATCACGATCCTTGTATGGATCTTCGGCCGTCCCATCGTGGGACTTTTCCTTGACAGCAGCGTCGAACAGGCAGACCTGGCTCTGGAATATGCCTACCAATATGTCATGATTATGGGTACAATGCTCATAGGAGCCTATATCATGAATCTCTACAGATATTCCCTCCAGGGACTTGGAAATACCATAGCACCCATGCTTTCCGGTTTCTTTGAGTTAGGGGCAAGACTTTTTGTTGCCTATGTCTTCCCCTTCTTCCTGGGAAGCCGGGGTCTCTTCTTTATGGACGGCTCCGCATGGTGGGCGGCCGGCATCTTCCAACTGATATGCTTTTACAGAACCCTGAGGCGAAAACAGTCCGGCTGAAAGGAGTAGCAGCAACATGACACGATATGAAAAGGCTCTTGCCCTTTGGCAGCAAAGAAATATAACAAGTGACGCAGAACTTGCAGAGGCCATGAACGGTCACAGCATCGCCTTTGCCTACCATTCCGGCAGACTGGAAAACGAGCTTGTCACATTCAATGATACAAGAGAAATCTTTGAGCATGATGGTGTGACCTTCTATACCGGAGACCTTCGCACTTTATTTGAAATCAGCAATGCAAAGGATGCAAATGAATTTCTGCTTGTTTCTTTCAAGGAAAAGCGTCCCCTGGATGAATCCCTTGTCAAAGAGTTTCAGTACCTCTTGACGCAGAAAACATATGATACAAGGCGGTGGCAGCTTGGTGAGCGTCCCGGCGAATATAAGAGACACGATTATGTGACCGGGAAGAATGAAATTGGTGCATCTGCTGATGAGGTTTCGGAAGAGATGAGCGAGCTTCTTTCAGAAATGGTGGATATTCCCGATGAAAAGGCTCTGATCGCTGCAGCCTATTATCATGTAAAGTTTGAAAACATTCATCCGTTTGCGGATGGTAACGGCAGAACCGGGCGGCTTACCATGAATTACTTTCTGCTGACACACAATCACCCGCCGATCATCATTCACGAGGAAGATCGAAAGACCTATTATTCTGCACTGGAAGCATGGGACGAAGGGCAGGATCTGACTCCGATGGTAAATTTTCTGAAAGAGCAAACGGAAAAGACCTGGGAAAAGCAAATAGAGCGTGCCGACCGAAAAAAGCAGGAACCGCATTAAAATTCCTGGAATTTTCATCCATTTCCCAGGAGGCAGATAGGACACTTTCAAAAATCTGTCCCAAAATGTGACGTTTTTTTTTGTTTGGCCGTCGACACAGTTTTTTTCCCTCCATATAATGGGGAAAGTAAAAGGGGCGGACAGATGGAGCCGCCTGTGAATCATCACCCAACACCAATGTGAAACACCACTGTGAAGAAAGAATGGAGTAAGGGAACAATGAATGTAGGAACTAAGATTAAGAATGCTGCCATCGCAACGGCAATTAATACGGCACTGGGTTATCTGGAGAAGGATCCGGAGAACAACGCACCCAAGATCATGGATCTGGTAGATAAGCTGTCTCCGGATGGCTGGTATGAGGGTCAGAGAAAGGCTATCCGTCAGGGACTGGCTGAGAAGGGCAACTGGTATGAACTGGTTCAGAGAATCTACAATCTGGATCCCGGTGTCCGCAAGGCATTTTTCACCAACTTTATTACCAATGCCAGCCTCAAGGGCAGTGCCCTGCAGAACGAGACTGCCGAGAAGAACAACTGCAATGTACCCTGGGCTATCCTGCTGGATCCCACTTCCGCCTGCAACCTGCAGTGTACCGGATGCTGGGCAGCCGAATACGGCCATAAGCTGAACCTGTCTTTGGAGACCATCGATTCCATCGTAAAGCAGGGCAAGGCTATGGGTACCTATATGTACATCTATACCGGCGGCGAGCCCCTGGTGCGCAAGAAAGACCTGATCAAGATCTGTGAGATGCATCCGGATTGCGAGTTTTTGTCCTTTACCAACGGTACCCTGATTGATGAGGAGTTCTGTCAGGAGATGCTGCGGGTGAAGAACTTTGTGCCCGCCATCAGCCTGGAGGGCTTTGAGGATGCCAACGACAGCCGTCGTGGCCAGGGTGTCTACCAGAAGGTAATGCATGCCATGGAGCTTTTGAAGTCCAACAAGCTGCCCTTTGGTATCTCCGTATGCTATACCAGCCGCAACTATCAGGATGTTACCAGCGAAGCCTTCTATGATAAGATCATTGACATGGGAGCCCTCTTCGTATGGTTCTTCCATTATATGCCGGTAGGCAATGCCGCTTCTCCGGAGCTGATGCTGAATCCGGAGCAGCGTACCGAGATGTACAAGAGGGTTCGGGCTTTCCGGGGAACCAAGGCCATCTTCGGCATGGACTTCCAGAATGACGGAGAGTTCGTAGGAGGCTGTATCGCCGGCGGACGCCGTTACCTCCATATCAATGCCAAGGGAGATGTGGAGCCCTGCGTATTTATCCACTACTCCAATGCCAACATCCATGACTGCACCCTGCTGGAGGCCCTGAAGAGTCCCCTCTTCCAGGCTTACCATGACAACCAGCCCTTCAACGAGAATCACCTGCGGCCCTGCCCCATGCTGGAGAATCCCCAGCGTCTGCGCAAGCTGGTAAAGGATACCAATGCGGTCAATACAGACTACCAGGATCCGGAGACGGTAGATCACCTCTGCGACAAGTGCGAGTCCTATGCAGCCAATTGGAAGCCGGTGGCTGACCAGCTGTGGTCCGCTTCCCATCCCTGCAGCGGCAACTGCGCCGGATGTGGTAAATAAATCATACTCCCAGGCGGCAGCCGCCGCCTTTCCGGAAAAAAAGCCCCAACCCGGCGCCCGAAGGCGCCCTGGTTGGGGCTTTTTGAAGTTCAAAGGGGAGCCTGAATCCGGAGACCTGAGCCCAAAGTCCAAAGTCTCAGGTCGTGGTCTGGCTGCTGTTTTGGCTGCTGTTCTGGCCGCTATTTTGGCCGCCCCCCGCCTGACCGGGATTGCCGCTGGGGGGAGTGCCCCCCATGTCCGGCGCCTGGCCATTGCCGCCGCCCATACCGCCGCCTCCATTTCCGGGATCTCCCTGCATGCCGGGATCCATCTGGCCTCCGGGGCCAGCCTGGCCCCCTCCCATCATGCCGCTCCCATAGATCAGGCTATCCATGGTAACAGAATCCGTCTGACCGGCCGCCTCCACCGTATAGGTATTGCCTGTGGTGATGGAGGGACAGCTGATCACCACGCTGTTATAATTCTTGCCTGGGCTGTAGGTGACCAGGACATTGCCGGAGGCATCCTTCAGGGTGATATCTTCCGAGGAATAAGCGTTATAATTCAGCAATATACTTCCCTGGGTAGAAGCTTCCCCGAAATTCTCAGCCATTTCACTGGCCCCTGCCGCCACTACGGTACCTCCTGTGATGGTAGCGGAGGTCTCATAATCCAGGGCGCTGTCCCCATTTCCGGTAGAAATGATATAGACCTGGCCGCCGGAGACGGTCAAGCTTCCATTGGAATCCACCCCGTCGCCTCCTGCTTCGATATTCACGGTACCCCCGGAAATATCGATGGAATATCCCGTATCCGGCACGGTATCTCCGGCTGCATTTATGCCGTCATCACTGGATATGACAGAGATGGTGCCGCCGGCAATGGATACGGTACTTCCCTCAATTCCTTCATAGCTCTCGTCAATCTGAATATTTCCCTCTGTAATGGTAACAGCTCCGTCGGTATGGATGGCATCATCCCCCGCTGTAATCCGATAGGTTCCACCGGAGATGGTCAGCTGGCCCGTGGCATGGATGGCATCCTGCACCGCCTCCAGATCCAGACTTCCCTCCAGCAGGGTCAGATCCCCCTTGGATACAATGCCATTGTAATACTGGGTCTGAAGGGTCAAGGCTCCGCTGCCCTGAATGATCAGGTCGGATTTGGAATGAATACAGCCCTTGTGGTCATCCTCCTCATCGGTGGTCTGTTCTCTGAGATCCTGCAGACTATTACTGGTTCCCTCCGCCAGGGTGATGGTAGTAAGGGAGGATTTCTTGATGAAAATGGGGCTTTCATAGGAACAGGAGAGGTCGACTCCTGCCAGAATCAGCTCTACCTCCTGATCCTCTGCCTCCACCTTCAGACAGCCATCGGATAATTGACCGCTAATATAATAAGTCCCTCCCTGGCTGATGGTGACCTGACCATCCTCAAGGGCGGCGCCGCTGCCGGATATGGCCACTCCCTCATCGGAAAGGGTAATGACCGCCTGGGCCTGGGAAGCGGAGACGGCAGTAGCCGTGGCAGGTGAAGAAGCGGTCAGGACCTTCTCCGTCTCAGCCGAGGAGGCCGCCGAAGAAGCGGCATCCGTCCCCTGGCTGGTCCCCGTCTGGCCCTGGCAGGCTGTCAAGGTCCCCGTCACCAGCATGGTCCCTATCAAAAAAGATAACTTTCGTCCGGAATGTTTCATAGAATCAACCTCCTTATTCTATTCTTGCCAGCCTGCCCTGGAAAGCTTGGACCTGGCTGAGAGCCTAAAGCCCTCCTCTGGGGCGGCTGTGACATGAGCTGCTATGGATGTTTACGTAGGATAGCATACAACCTGATATTAAAGGCAGCCTAAAGGAAGAAAAAAAAATCCTTTAGGCTGCCTTTAGGCTGATCCTTTATCCTGTGACCAGAACGAAAGGAGGTTCTATTCTATGGCAACGAATCCACAAGCCTGTTTTGAACGTTATGAAAAGAAGTATTTTCTGACCCCCCAACAGCAGACCCGCCTGCTTGCGCATATGTCTTCCTATATGGAAGCGGACACCTTTGGCCAATATACCATATGTAATATCTATTATGACACAGAGGACTGGCGGCTGATCCGGACTTCCATTGAAAAACCTGTTTATAAGGAAAAGCTCCGGGTTCGCAGCTACGGTACGCCTCGCCGGGAGGACAAGGTCTTCGTAGAATTAAAGAAGAAATGCCAGGGTATCGTCTACAAGCGCCGCATCAGCTCCGGGATTTCCCAGGCCAGGACCTTTCTGGCGGAAGCTTCTATGGAAGACCGCCGGTATAAGGGACAATGCCTGGGAAGACCGGAGGGCCAGCCCATAGAACAGGGAAGGCCGGAGGCCAGGCTCTGGGACAAGAGCCCGGAAGAGGGGGTTCCCAGACAGATTCGCCAGGAAATCGCCTGGTTTCAGTCTTTTTACCATACTAAACCCAGGGTTTTCATTGCCTATGACCGGCTGGCCTTTGCCGGTATCCAGGAGCCCAATCTTCGAATTACCTTCGATACCAACCTGCGCTGGCGGAATCAGGATCTGGATCTGTGTCTGGGGGACTATGGACAGCCCCTGCTGGAGGAGGATAGGATTCTCATGGAGGTAAAAATGCCCGGCGCCTGCCCCCTGTGGCTCAGCCATATCCTGTCGGAGGAGGGCATTTTCCCGGTTTCCTTCTCCAAATACGGTCATTGCTACCAAAATTACGTGCTGCCTTCTTTCCGGCCTTGCCCCCTGCAGCAGCCCTTAGCAGCCCCACAAACAACCCACGCATTAAAAAAGGAGGTCGTTTCCTGTGCTTAATTCTATTCTCGGAACTCAACTGACCCTGTCTGTTTTCTTGATCTGTACCGCCGTTTCCCTGGCTTTGGGAATCGGCTGCGCCCTTCTGAGCATGTACAAAGGCTCCTCTTCCTCCAGCCTGGCTCTTACCCTGGCCATTCTGCCTGTCATTGTACAGGTGGTCATTTTGCTGGTCAACGGCAACATCGGAGCAGGAGTGGCGGTGGCAGGCGCCTTCAGCCTGGTTCGTTTCCGGTCTGCTCCCGGCACTGCCAGGGACATCGGTCTCATTTTCCTGGCCATGGCCCTGGGCCTGGCTACCGGTATGGGCTATGTGATTCTGGCTCTTCTGGCCTTCCTGGTGGTAGCCCTTCCCTGGCTCCTCCTGAGCGCCCTGCACTTCGGCCAGCCCCGGTCTGCAGAGCGGGTCCTGAAGATCACCATACCGGAAAATCTGGATTATGAGGGGCTCTTTGATGATATTTTCCAGACTTATCTGAAGACTTATTCCCTGGACAAGGTGAAGACCTCCAACATGGGAACCCTCTATGAGCTCCATTATCAGATCACCCTGAAGGGGACTTCCATCCCCAAGGCCTTCCTGGACCAGCTGCGCTGCCGCAATGGCAACCTGAACATCGTCTGCGGCAGGGAGACCACGGGGGAATTCCTTTAAGACAGAACTGGATTTACAGGGGAATTCTTTCATTGATTTTGGGCACACTCCCTCCTATAATGGAGGAGAGAAGGAGGAAGGGTCATGCGTTTGTTGATTGCGGAGGATGAAAGAGATCTGGCGGAGGCTTTGACGGTCTTCTTTGAGAAGAATCATTTCTCGGTAGATGCGGTATATGACGGATTTTCCGCCTATGAATATGGCATATCCGGAGCCTATGATGCCATTATCCTGGATGTGATGATGCCGAAAATGAACGGCTTTGAGGTACTGCAGAAGCTCCGCCGGGAGGGGGTGAAGGCTCCCATTATGATGCTTACCGCCAAGGGACAGAAGGAGGACCGCATCATGGGCTTCGATGCCGGGGCGGACGATTACCTGCCCAAGCCATTTGAGCCGGATGAGCTCATCAGCCGGGTTCGGGCCATGCTGCGGCGGGGAGAGGAATATACCCCCACGGTTCTGGCCTTTGGAGACCTGACCCTCAATACCAACAATGGCACCCTGACCTGCCAGGATCAGTCCATTCGCCTCAGCGGGCGGGAATTCCAGCTGATGGAACTCTTCCTGCGCTCCCCCAAGATCATCTTTCCGGCGGAACGCCTGATGGAGAGCATCTGGGGCTGGGACAGCGAGGCAGAGATCCATGTGGTCTGGGTGCATATTTCCAACCTCCGCAAGAAGCTAAAGGCTCTGGGCTCCCGGGTCTCCATCTATGCCAACCGGGGGCTGGGCTATCTTTTGGAGGATCGGTCATGATCCGGCGACTGCGCAAGCGTTTCATCCGCATCACCATGCTATCGGTTACCCTGGTAATGGTTCTCCTGTCCCTGATCGTGAATATCGCCAACTACATTTCCACCAATGCCGACCTGACCTCCCTGCTGGACGTGATCTGCGAAAACCAGGGCACCATTCCCACCTCAGGGGAGCCTGGGGGAAAACCCCCTCTTTCCTCGGAGGCTTCCACCAAGGCCGGGGAGGATGGCGACAGAGAGGCCGGCGCAGGCACGGACACCGAAAGCGGCGCAGAGACCGACGGCACCGAGACAGGAAACAGCGCAGGCACGGACAGCTCCGTTGAGGCAGGCAGCAGCACAGAAACGAACGGTGTCTTGGAAACTGACGGTGATGGAGGGGAAAAAGCAGAAGGAGGGGCACAAGCGGACACGGGGACGGGGACGGCACCGGCAGGCACACCGGAGCTGCCCAATCGGCCCTTTAATCAGGAAACCCCCTATTCGACCCGTTACTTTTATCTGCGCTATGACCAGGAGGGGAATCTGATTTTCGCCGATCTGGATCATATTGCAGCCATTACGGAGGAGGATACGGGAGAATATCTCTCTGTAGCTCTGAAGCATGGGGTGGGATATGGCACCTATGGCTGCTACCGCTTTCGGGTCATCCAGCATGGAGAAAACCGCTATATGGCTGTTTTCCTGGATTGTTATCAGGAATTTCATGCGCTGCGGACGGTAGCTCTGTGCTCCCTGGCCGCCACCCTGGCCTGCATCGCCCTGGTTTACCTCCTGGTGGTCTTCTTCTCCCGGAGGGCCATCGACCCTGTGGTGCAGGGGGTGGAGCGCCAAAAGCAATTTGTCACCGATGCCAGCCATGAGCTGAAGACCCCCATTACCGTCATCGCCACCAGTCTGAAGGTGCTGGAGATGGAAACCGGCAAGCAAAAATGGATTGATAAAGCCGTTCTGCAAACAGAACGGCTAAAGGATCTGGTAAATTCTCTGGTCACCTTGGCCCGCATGGATGAGGAAGAATCCCCCTTGAAGTTCAGGGACTTCCCCTTAAGTGAGGCTCTGGCGGAAACAGCGGAATCCTTCATGGATTATGCCCAGTCCTGCGGCCACCGGCTGGAGATTGCCATAGAGCCGGACATCCTCTTCCGGGGGGACGAGTATGCCATCCGCCAGCTGGCTTCCATCTTGCTGGATAACGGGATCAAATACGGGGATCCGGACTCTCCCCTGCGCATTTCCCTGGAGAAGAGGAAAAAGGACATCCTCCTGCGGACAGAAAATCAGTGTCAAAACATAGATGTCAAAGATCTGGACAAGCTCTTCGACCGCTTCTACCGGGTAGACAAATCCCGCAGCAAAAGCGGCTTTGGCATTGGTCTGTCCATCGCCAAAAGCATCGTGGAGGGCCACGGAGGCAGCATCCGGGCAGAAAGTCCACAAGAGGGCAGGATTGCCTTTCTTGTCCATTTGCACGGACGCTAAGCCTGCCAACTCCCTTTTTCCTGCTTGCACGCGCAAAAAAGCCTCAGCGCAGCCCCTCCCTTTAGGGGCCTTGCGCCGAGGCACGGATAGGTCATGCATAAGCCTTTATCTTCAAGCCTGAACCAAATCCTCCCCAAGCCATTCCTTCACAGTTTTGATATCCACATTCACCACAAGAGCGATCTGTTCTATAGGCAGGGCAAGCTTATTCATGTTCTGCGCCACCTTCACTTTTTCTTCTGTTCTTCCTTCTGCTCTTCCCTCATAGGCACCGATACCTCCTTCAAAAGGTGATATGCAGGAGATCTGCCCTTTGGGTCAGAGAAGCTCTCTTCCGGAACCGCTGCGGAAATCTCCCTGCTCTTGTAAATTGGATCAAGCATTGAGATTTCGATCAGTGATTCCTTCAGATGTGAAATAGAAAATCAGATGCGCAGCTGCGCCGGAAAGAAATGGAATGCTTTTCTGTTTCTTTTCCTACATCCCCGTGTTCCTGTGGTAGGCTCCGATCCATTCCTCCAGCTTGCCCTCCAGTTCTTCCTCGGAGGGGGGCTGGGGCACCTGCACCTGGGCAATCTCCTGATCCATGTCTTCCCGGGTAGCCGGATCCAGACCCAGACGGTCTCCGGCCCTGTCATAGGCCTCTTCCCCATCCCTCATGTAAATCGCAAAGAGATAGCTTTTCAAGGTTGCCTGGGTATGCAAGGTCTCATAGGCCTTCCGGAAGCAATCACAGGCCTCATCCATCTGAAAAAGGCGGGCGTAAGCGCAGCCCATGTTGTTATAAAGCTCTCCCTGAAACTGGCTTCCCAGGTTGGTCTCCAGCCGGCCTTCCATGGCTGAGCCGTAGGTTTCTATGGCCTTGATATACTTTTCATGGGAAAAGAGGGCATCCCCCTTCATTTTCCAGCGAACCGCCAGGGGCTGGCTTTCCAGGCGGGCCAGTCTGGCCTCCAGATCCTGGAACTCTGCATGATTGAGGTAATTGATCTCCTTGAGAATGGGCAGGATATAGTCCCCGATGGAGAATTCCTTTTGCAGCAGCTGTCTCAATCTCTGTCCCAGGTGGGGCAGACCCAATTCTGCCTGCAGCCAATCGGCCAGACTCTCATTCAAAATAGTCTGATCCAGGAGGGGCAGGTTCCGACACAGATAATAACACAGCTCCTCTATGGAATAGATGCGAAGACCGATGCTGTCGATATAATAGGGGTTTTGTGCCCTTTTGACCTTGCATAAAATATAAGCCCCCATATCACTTTTCCTCCATGGTCTCATGCCAGCTTCTGCCACTGGAAGGGAAGAGCTCTCCAAAGCCCAGATCCTCCACATCGATCTGACAGCGGCGGGGGGAATCGTACTCCACATGGAGGCGCAGCCGGGTGGTCTTGGGAGGCCGCTGGGGCAGATCCGGCAGAGACATAGAGTAGCGGCGACGTTTCCCCTCCTCCATGTCGCTGACCACAAAGACCAGCTCCTCCTCCTGGTCCAGCAGGAATTCACATTCCTTCTCCGTCTCATACCAGTTGACCCCGGCTGTTACCAGGGGATAATAGGCGGGAGAACCGTTGATCCGCATCTCCATGCCCAGATTGTAGCGGATCAGGTCGCTGCCCAGGTAGAGATAGCCCTTCAGCAGCCTCTCCTCCACCTTTTCCCGGGCGGCGAAGCAGGCTCCCTTGGCAAAGAGGTTATCTCCGCAAAAGACCCTTCTCTGCCCCCGGCACAAAAGGGCAGTGGAATGAACCGCCCAGGTCTCATCAAAGGCAGAGCCCAGGAGGTAGATAGAGGAATAGAGGTCTTCCTTCAGGGAATCCCGGATCAGGGCACAGAACTGCTGATCCTTCTGCTTCCCGTCGCCCCCCAGCCGGATGGTCTGACCCTCGGTCACGGAGACTGTAGCCGGTTTGGTCCTGGTATTGACGGACAGACTCTGGAAGCCTACATGGAGCTCCCCCTCCTCCCGGAAGAGGAAGAGGCCCACCTTGCGGCTCCACAGCTCCTGCTTCTGGTAGAGGGTATAGGTATAAAAGCTTTCCTTATAATCCTGCAGATAGGCTCGGCCTCTGGCGATGCCCAGCTTGTCATAGGCCTGGCGGATGGCCTGGACAAAGGGTCTGGTCAGAGCCGGTACCGTGATCATGATCCCATCCACCTGTCGGGCAGGCTCTGTCACCCCCACCATGGTCAAGGCCAGCTTCAAGAAGATGGCCAGGAGCTCTCCGCCGGAATACTGGTCTTCCTCCAGGCTGACGCTGTTGCCGTCTGCACACAGATCATAGATCTGATCCAGGAGAATCCCATTCTTCTTCTCTGCGAAAAACTCTGCTTCGATCCCATAATGCCATTCCCTGGTCTTAGGAATCCAGCTTAGGAGGGTAGGGAAGGCCGACCTGGCACTTCCCACCTGCACCGGCGCAGACACTGCCTCCTGGGTGCCCCTCTCATAATAGCAGATCTGAGACTCCCTGCGGTTCAGATCCACTCCCACAATCAAATTCTTCACGTCCATGTCTTTTCCTTCCCTCCCAACTGCCATTCCGCCGCTGCACCAGGATCTGCCATCTATGAAAGCCGACTGCTTGTCGGGGCTTTCAGAGTAGAGTAAAGATCTGGTTGGCAAATGCATCCTGCCACAGGTAGCGGCGGAGAGCCTCCTGGGTGCCCTCTCGATTCCCCAGCTTCCTGGAAGCCAGAATCTTGTTCAGCAGCTTGTATCTGCTCCTGCCTGAGGTATCCAAATCCATCAAAGACAGCTGATAAACCTCTGTCTTCTTCTGTTCTCCATCCTGATCCAGGGTCAGATAGTAGACCAGCCTTTCATCATAAAACAAGAGAAATTCTCTGGAAAAAATTCCCCGATACATCTCCTTCATGGGTTGACTGATCCATTCCGTCTCCTCTCCCCCTTCCCGCTGCAGGCGATAATGAATCAAGACCCTGCTGCCCTGGGGAAAATGCTCCTCCACAAAGACCTTGTCTTCCACCTGGCAGGCCTGAATCAGCTGGGAAGGCAGATGCTGGTAAAATTCAAACCGCAAGCCCTGATTCAGGCAGGTATCCAAAAGGCTCCTGACCTGATCCTCCTGGTGAGAGGTTAAGTCTCCCTTTTGCGCATAATGCTTGAGCAGGCTCAAGGAGCAGACCAGATCCATCTTCCATTTGCGGTCATAGAGCAGACTCAGGCAGGTGAAAATCCCCTCCGGAAGTTCCTGTCCCTGCAAAAAGAAGCAGAAGGAGAGATAGGTCAAAAAGGCTACGATCACCCCTTCCTTGCCTTGCTGCAGGAGGTAGCTTTGCAGAATCTGCTCACTGTGGTCGGGAATCCGGCGCACATACATGGACAGGAGGAGAATCCTTTCCTCCAGGCGATAGGTGTCCAGCTGAAAGTTCTTCAGAGCCATCCACAGGCAAACCAGGTCTTCCACGCTTCCCATGGCATAATCTCTCAGATAACAGAGAAGAATTTCATCGTATTTGCCCCCCCGGAAGACATGGGCGGCCAGACAAAGCAGCTCCTCCTCCTCAGCCCATTCCCGTTTCAGGATCATGCGGCTGGCCAGCCTGAGCAGCAGTTCCTCCTCCATTCCCTCGTAACCCAGGCGGGAAGTGACCGCAAAGGCCTCCTCATACATTCCCTGTCCGGTCAGAAGCGTGACCATGCTCACCTTGTCCACCCGGGCATAGGCCAGGGGCTCCATCTGTCGCAGGTAGCCGGCCAGGCGAGGATCCTCCTGATGCTGCATATAATAATCCAGCAGCTTTTTTCTCACCTGATAACGGTAGGAAGAGGAGAATTCCGGATTATCTGCCGCCATCCGGTAGCATGCCAGGTTCCTGCCATTGATCTCCATCTGCCAGGCTCTTTCCCTGCAGCAATAGAGCTCCAGCCCCGTGTCCCGGGCTCCCTCCTCCATGCAGCAGCGGGCTCCCTCCTTCTCCTCCATCAGCTTGTCCAGCTTATATTCCACGGTGGTGGCAAAGCGGCGCTTCTTCTCATCCTCAAAGAGGATGCAGGCGTCCTCACTGTAAAGGGAGATATAAGCAATCCCCTCATTGCAGCGGTAGACCTGTTCCTGGGCCAGAGCCTTGTGACATACCACCACCTGACGAATCTTCCTATCCTGGCAGGTCAGCTTGTGGGTAAAGAGCACCCGAGCCAGATCCTCGGCCATAGCCCGATCCTCCGGTTTCAGCAGGAATTCCTGGTACAAGACCCCATAATCCTCATTGATTCTCCCTTTTTTCAGGGCTTCCCGGGCGAAATGGTCCATGACCCTTCGATATTTGGCATAAGTGTCTGGATCCTGGCTTTTGTGAAGAATAATACTGGCATAGAGGAGAGCCTTCTTCTTCTCCCCCAGGGCCTGGTTTTTGTAGGTAAAGTACATCAGCACCGCCTTGGGCAGCTCCTGTTGTCCGTTTCCCTGCAGAGTTTCCATATAATATTCATACAGACGGGTAATCCGAAGATCCTGGTCTACTGCCAGGGCATACCAGCGGAAATACTCCTTCCGGCCGGGCTTTCCCTTCATCAGCAGCTTACAGATAGCCTCCAAAACCTCCTTCTGGGGATAGCGGTCATAGCCTGCCGCCATCAATTGGTAAAGGGGCTCATAAAAGTCCTTTTGGTGGCCGCTGAGAAAGGCGGCCCGCAGCAGGATCTCCTCCGTGAGTATCCCCTGCTTCTGGGCAAAGCGCAGCACCTGAAGCAGGAAGGGGGTCAGACGCCGCAGGAGAGTTTCCTGCTGTTCCAGCAATCTCCAGGCATGCAGGTAGAGGAAGGGGCTGATGCAGCCCATCTGGTAACAGGCCTCCATCTCATAGAGAACTCTGGAGGGCATATTGTCGTAGAAGGGATCCTCCCGCAGCCAAAACTCCAGCAAGGGATAAGAATCCGGAGCCTGGCGGTAATACTTCTTCAGCAAGGGGGCGATCTCCCGATCCTCCTCCGGCAGCAAGCCCGTTGCCTTGGCCAGGGACAGATAAAGGGCATGCTCCAGAGGGGTCTCCAGGGGGATCAGCCCATCCCGGATGGGCCACAGAAGTTCCAAAGCCCGGGCAGTTTGACCCTGATCGTAAGCCAAAAAGGCCTCCCACAAGATCAGAAGTCCCCTTTGGGGATCCTCCTCCCTCAGTTCTCCCACCAGCTGGGCAGACCGCTCCCGCCAGGCAGAAACCTCCAGCTTCTTCAGCCCCAGGTTCAGATAATCCCTCAGCAGCCACAAGATCTTCTTCCGTCCAATGGTCTCCGAGAGCACCCGCATATCCCCCTCCGGGGAGGCCTCTACCCAGAAATCCAGCACCTGATAGACATTGTGAATCCGGATTCTGCCATAATGACGCCCCCGGCCCAGCCGGTCCCGATCTACCACATATTCCAGCCCATAGATACGGCCGATGAAATCGTCGGAGGTAACCACCTTTTTCTCCACCTGCAGGAAGTCTCCCTCTACCTCGATCTCCATCCTTACATATCCCCAGGTATTCTTGTAGATATAGAGGGTGTCCTTCTGGGAACTGTCCAGCCGGTAGACCGCCTTTTGCCGCTTATCCAGGCTCAGACTGATGGCCTCCTTCCTGCCCGCGGCCACCAGAAACTCCTCCATATGCTGGTAGGTTACGGGATTATGGGACATGCCCCGGTAAAGGGGCAGAAGGCTTCGATTCTTCCCCTTCAGCAGCCTGACAAAGCTGTCCCCGGTAAAAAGGCGAAAGCCCTCCCTCATATTCCTCATACATAACTTGGTAAAATCCTCCAGAGTCTGAATCTGCCCCTGCCGGCTCTCCACCTTGCTCTCCAGGATCAGGGCCTGCACCGGAACCTCCAGCTCTCCCAGATTGGTACTGAGAAGAATCCTGCCTTCGACTCGCTCTCCGGCCTTTAGTCCCTCCGTGTCGATGCCAAAGACCAGGCTGCAGGTATTGCCGCATATACTTTCCTTGGCCGTCAATATCCTGTGGTTGTCCGTGCTGACAATCCCCTTGATTCTGCTTCCGTCCTCTGCGCCTACACTGAAGGAACCCTTGTATTTTCCATTCTCCGGGATCTCCACCTGCACCTCCGTCACCGAAGCAACGGGACGGGGGGCTTCACAGCTGAACTCTCCTCGGAGTAACTCTTCCACTCTTTTCTTCAAACTGTCCACCTGGCCTTTTATGTCTTGACTTCATGCTGGCATAGCTTTAGTATAGTGTCAGTATACACTAGAAACAGGATGGGTGCAATGTTCAAACCGTGACTCTTTCTGGCTGCCACGTTTAGAGCCGAGAAGGGGGCCAAACCGTCACGGTCGAAGCCGAGGAGGGGGCGAGGGAACAGTACGGCGGGCTGGGCTTCAGCTTGAAGTGACACTAAGCGGCCATTGATGCCTCCAGAAGGGGAATCGAAAGCCCGCTGCTCCGCACTGCGTGCTCCCGCAGTCCGGGGCTTTCTGGGCAAACTCAGCCGAAAGCTGATGCTTTCGCCTTCGGTTGCCCTTTCCGCTTGTGCTTGAGGCACAAGCTCCACCCCTTCTTCCGACATCGCTGCCCGCCAAGTGTCACTCATCAAGCTTGCAGAGGCCCGCCTCCCTATGCCCTCGCCCCCTCCCCGACTCCGCCCTGTCTATCCCAATGCCAAATGTACCTCCCTTATGCCTGTGGCACTCACCAAATCGGGCAGAAACCATCCTTATGCCCCAATGAGAGATAGCTAACATTACCGTAGTTGCGAGCAGATATTGACTTGCGAGCAGTTATATAGCCAGAAGGAGGGTGCATCAAATGGGATTATTTACTTTTTTGAAGACAAAGGCTACTCAACCAGAACAGAATAAGGAACTTAAAAATCAGATTATGCCTGAGAGCATTGAGATGATAAAAAATTCCCCGGATTTCTATACAGATGCCAGTTCCGTTGCTATGGATGAACGTGCTTTACGTAGCCGAAATTCTACGGGATGGATATAGTCAATTCCACAAAAGAAAAACTACAGACAACTATCCCTAGGAAGAATACTGCCCTTTCCCACTGTAAAGAAATACGAAACTATCTTAAATCACAGCAATCCGTCATTACACGTGGCATTAAAACTGCTGGCGATGGATTTGGATGCCCCGGCTCTATATATGGAAGCAGCTGTGCTACTAGGGAAATACAGCATGTATGAGGAAGAATTAGATGTCTTAGATGCCGGACTAAAGAATGTCGCTAGGGAACCCCGGCACTGGGATGAATTAGAAAAACGCAGAGATAAAGTCCGGATTCTCATTCAGAAGCGTACATAATTTTGGAGATGACTTGCCCAAGATCCAACTTCATGGGTAGCAAGGTATTTTGGGCATTGGAGGAAACAGGGCAGGGGAGGTGCTGGGGCAGGGGGCAGGGAGGCTGGCCTCTGCAAGCTTGAATAGAAGTACTTAGCGGGCAGGGGCATCGGAGGAAGGGCTGGAGCCCGTGCCTCAAGCACGGGCGGAAAGGGCAACCGAAGGCGAAAGCATCAGCTTTCGGCTGAGTTTGCCCAGAAAGCCCCGGACTGTGGCTGTACAGATGGGCGAGCTTGTGACGCGGAGCTAGTCCCGTGAGGAGCTCGCACAACTGTACAGACATAGGACGGGCACGCCTGCATCCACAAGTAGAGCGGTAGCTCGAATTGTGGATGCAGGCGGCAGCTGCGGGAGCACGCAGTGCGGAGCAGCTGGCTTTCGCTTGCCCTCCCGGAGGTGCCACTGGACGCTTAGTACTTCTTCAAGCTGAAGCCCAGCCAGCCGTACTGCCCCCTGCCTCAGCGCCGCCCCTGACCGTCCGATTAGAACATAGAAAGGAAGAATTTTTATGCTAAAACACAAGGATCATTTTCATGGCAGCGATCTGGAGCAGATCGAGGCGATCTATCATATCAAGAAGGAGGACATCATCAGCTTCTCTGCCAATATTAACCCTCTGGGCATCTCCGGCAGGCTGCGGGACTGTCTGAGCCAGCATTTGGACGCCATTTCCTCTTACCCGGATCGGGAATATAAGGAGCTGCGTCAATGTATGGCGGCCTATGCGGGCAGCCGGATGGAACATATCCTGGTAGGCAACGGGTCCACGGAGCTGATCTCCCTCTTCATTCAGACCTACGGCCCTAAAAAGGCCATGATCCTGGGACCCACCTACTCGGAATATGAGCGGGAGATTTCTCTGGCAGGGGGCACCACCCTCTATTACCCCCTGCGGGAGGATCGGGATTTTCAGATGGATGCGGAAGATCTCTGCCGCAGTCTCAACGACAGTCTGGATCTGCTGGTTCTGTGTAATCCCAACAATCCCACCTCTACCGCCATTTCCCGGCAGGATATGCGCAAGATTCTGGATGCCTGCCTGCAATATGGCATTTTTGTTATGGTGGATGAAACCTATGTGGAATTTACTGCAGAGGAGGACAAGATTTCCTCCGTTCCCCTGACCAATTACTATACCAATCTCATCATCCTGCGGGGAACCTCCAAGTTCTTTGCCGCTCCCGGCCTTCGTCTGGGCTATGCCATCACCGGCAACCAGGACCTGCTGCGCAGGATCGAGACACGCCAGAACCCTTGGTCCATCAGCTCCCTGGCGGAGATTGCCGGCAGACTGATGTTTCAGGATCAGGACTATATCTGTCAGACCCGGACCTTGATTCAAGGGGAGCGCCGCCGTCTTTATCAGCTGCTCAGCAGCTGGGATACGGTGACCCCCTATCTCCCCATGGCCAACTTTATGCTGGTCAAAATCAAAAAAGAACAGGTCGATGCTGACCTGCTCTTCGAGCATTGTATCCGTCAGGGACTGATGATTCGGAATTGCTCCACCTTTCCCTTCTTAAATAACAAGTTCATTCGCTTCTGCTTCATGACACCGGAGCAAAATGACCGCCTGATGGGGGCTTTTCGAGAGCTTCTCTGAAGCTCCCGACTCCTGACCGCTTAAGGGGCTCCCGCCAACTTAGGGATCCCCTGACCGCTTAAGGGGCTCCCGCCAACTTAGGGATCCCTTGACCGCTTAAGGGACTCCCAACCCCTTAGGGGGTCTCTCGCCAGGCTCTGCTGCGCAGATGGCCTGCTGCCTGCAACTGGGCAAAGCCCTGCTGGCGAAGGGCTTCGTAGAGGACGATGGCCACGGAATTGCCCAGATTCAGGGAACGGATCTCCTCCCGCATGGGGATCCGAATGGCGGTTTCCTGGTTCTCATAGAGGATGTCCTCCGGTATTCCCCCGCTTTCCTTGCCAAACATGAGATAGCAATCTTCCTCGAAGGAGACCTCCGTATAAGAACGGGGGGCTTTTGTGGTGGCATAGTAGATCTTGGCGCCCGGGTTTTGCTCCAGGAAATCCGGATAATCGATATAGGTGGTCACATCCAGATGCTCCCAATAATCCATCCCCGCCCGCTTCAGAGCCTTCTCATTCAGGCGAAAGCCCAGGGGCTCAATCAAATGCAGCCTGGTTCCCGTCGCCACACAGGTGCGGCCGATATTGCCGGTATTGGCCGGAATCTCCGGCTCCAGTAATACGATATTCATGTCCCTCTCTCCCGGGAAGACCCACCGCCTTCCCCCTTTGCTCACCCTGGATAAGTATGCTGCCGCTCCACGGATGCCTTATGCCTCCAAAGCCCGATAGAGTTCGTCCGGCTGGGGACGATCCAGATAGCGGATCTCCTGCCCATTTCTCAGAATCCGGTCCTTGCCCTTTGTGGTTCTTCCCACCAGGGTGCCGGGAATGCTTGCCCTTTCCAGGGCAGCCACCGTCTTATGACCCTCCTCTGTCACCATCAGCATGGAACCGCTGGACATAATCTGATAGGGATTGACCCCAAAGAACTCGCAGATCTCCACCGTTTCCTGGCGGATGGGGATGGCCTTCAGATCAATCTCCAGGCCCACACCCCCGGCCTGAGCCAGCTCCCAAAGGGCTCCGAATATGCCGCCCTCCGTGATATCATGCATGGTCACCACACCGGTTCCCCGCACCGCTCTTGCATCTGGAACCACCGACAGGTACTGATCCAGGCCCCGGGCCTGGTCCAGGAAACCGGGGGAGAAACGCTCCACCAGCCTGTCCCGCCGTTCCTTGGCCAGGATGGTGGTAGCCTCCAGGCCGATCCATTTGCTGATCACTACATCCTGACCCGGCCGGATCCGATCCGGGGACAAAAGATCTTTTTTCTTAATCTTCCCCACTCCCGTCACGGAAATGACCGGATGTCTTACCACATTGGTAATCTCCGTATGCCCCCCGAATATCTCCATATTCAGCTCCCGGCAGACCCCCTCTGCGTCCTGAACCATTTGCCGAATCTCTGCCTCCTCCACCGTATCCGGCAGCAAGAGGGTCAGCATCACACCGATGGGATCCGCACCGGAGGCTGCCAGGTCATTGGCTGTGATATGGATGCAATGGCTGCCGATATCCTCGATGGCCCCGGTGATGGGATCCGAAGACATAACCAGAACCTCATCCGGCGCCAGCTCCAGGGCCGCGCAATCCACCCCCACGGAGGGACCCATCAGAATCTCTCCCCTTCTATGTCCCACCTGCCGCAAAACAGAGCGAACCAAAATCGGTTCCGGCAGCTTTCCTACTTTCATCTGTGCATGTCCTCTCTTTCCTGCTCCCATCCCATACCTCCTGCTATAGGGGATAAGGGTCCTCAAGGATGGGCTGCGATGACCTCCTGCACCTTCTTAATATCGCCGGTGGCCATGGCCTCGTTAAGCTCCTTGAGGGTGCTGGCACTGGCTCCCTTGGTTCCCACCGTATATTGGATAGGGGTCATCTGATATTCACTGCTGTTGACCTGCTCCCGGGAAACCTCCTCCCCGTTGACAGTGACAATCTTCCAGAGCTGGGCTGTCTTGCCGGTATGGCCGGAATCTGTGGTGGTAATCACCCCAAAGTCCTTCTCACTGTCCCCGGTAATCTCCTGGGTGGATTCCGTGGTGGTCAGGGTCTTGCTCTCATAGGTCACGCTGCGGGAGGAATCCCTGGTCTCATGACCATAGAGGAGAAAATAGATGCTGCCCCCTGTCGTATAACTTTCGATATAAATGGGGGCATCCGTGTTGTTGACAAAGCGGAAGTCCTTCACCCCCTCGGCAATGGCCGCATCCATGGAGGGATCCACATAGCCCACCAGCATGGAATGGTTGGAACGCTCCGTCACCTCCAGTTCCGCCCTGAGAACCGCACAATAGAGGGTGGTGGAGACCTGGCAAATGCCGCCTCCGTAGCTGTCGATCACGCTTCCCATCTCATAGGAAGGGGCCGGGTAATAACCTGCCTCCTCTGTAAAGGGCTCCAGGGTCTCGCAAACAGACAATTCCTCTCCCGGTTCCAGCAAAATCCCATTTAATTTGCTGGAGCCTACCGCAATATTGGCGCTGCGGTTGGTCTGGGAGGTATCATAATCCGTTTTATAGCTTCCCAGCAGGTCCTGTACCAGGGACAGCTGTTCTGCATCTCCCTGGGCGGGAATGGTCTGGATATCCACGCTGACCCCACCCAGCCCCCCATGCCATTGGGAACTCATATAATTCATAATGGTAGTGACTGACTGGTCCACCAGGACCTCAATTCCGTCACTTTTCTGGGTAACATAGAAGGAACCGCCGGTCTCATGCACCAGCTCTGCATCCACCGCATCATATCCCTGGGGGACACAACGTTCTTCCACAATATTGCGTACCGACTCCTCCGTAGCAGCCAGCTTCAAATCAAAGACCAGGGGACCCTTCTGCTCCTGATACCGCATCAGCTTAAAGCGTTCCAGCACATTGCCCTGCTTGCCCGCCAGAAGAACCCGCTGCACGATATCCGTATTGGTATAAGTCAGACCCAATTCTCCCGCCGTAGCCGATACCGGCACCCCATTCACATAGAGCAGAATACTGTCCTGCTGCAGCTGAGCCAGCTTCTCACTCACCACCTGGGCAAGCTGCTCCTCCTTCATGCCGGAGACCTTCTTATTTTCGATATATATGTCTTCTCCCGCCTGAAGCTCCTGCGCCTTTGCCTGTCCAGGAAGCCAAAGAAAGAGCAAAAACATCAGACAGGCCCCTAAACATAGCCTACCTACCCTCTTCCTAACCCTTCCCATGGTCTTCCCTCCTCTCCTTCCGATTCCAGCCCACTACCCACTAACCACTTCCCACTACCCACTAGCCACTGACCACTGCCCACTGCCCCTTCCCACTTCCCACTAACCACTGACCACTAACCACTGACCAATGCCCTTTCAGACTGCGCTGAGGATCAAGGGCAATACCATCATCGCCACCAGTATAATGGCAATGACAGCAGTTACTATCCTACGTGTTTTCGGTCTCATGACTTCTACCTCTCTTTGTCTTTTTCTAGTCTGAGAATGATCTGCCGCCCGCTGCCATTGAGGGGATCCCGGCAGGAATAATCAAATAATACCATACAAGGCTCTGTCTGTCCAATCTCTGCCAGGCCTTTGGGAAGAACCTCCACATGGGTCATGGAGCGCAGCTGCTTCCAATCATAACCCCGGTAATTCTTCAGATAAAGATGTCTCCTGGCCTCCTCCTGATAGAATTGCCGAAGCAGGTCTTTGTAGGGAGCAAGATCCGGGGCCCAGACCGGCCGGCTCTTGAGATTCTCCCGGGCATAGAGATCCAGCATCATACAGGCGATGTAACCCTCCCTGTCCTGGGCAAGAGCCCCTCTTTGGTCGGCTTCCCCGGCCCCTTCCGGGGCTTTACGGCCCTCTTCTTCTTTCCTTCTTCCCCTTTCCTCCAGGAATTCCAGCAGAATCTCATATCTGCGCAGCCTGGTATGGGAGATAGTCCCATAGCCTCGGATCTGGTAAAAATTTCCCAAAGCCTCATACAGGGAAAAGGCATCCGGAAAGAGCCGCTGCATCTTCCCCATAGTGAGGGTAAATTGTCCACTGTTATAGTAGACCTCCACCATCTCCTCCACCCGTTTCAGATCCAGCACCCTGCCATAGGGCAGCCACCGGGTCTCCAGCACCTCGTAGGGAGCCCTTTTCTTGTAACGGCATCCATATTCTTTCAGGTGCTGACACAGGGGAGCGCCCTTTAATACCTTCAGGAAGCCCAGCTGCAGCTGCTGGGGAGTCAGGGCATAGACCTGATTGAAGGAGGTCCGAAAGCGATCATAATCCTCCCAGGGAAGCCCCGCAATGAGATCCAGGTGCTGGTGGACGTTATGGCCCTCCTGAATCGCCCTCACATTGGAGCAAAGCTTTTGAAAATCCGTGGCGCGTCCAATCTCCTCCAGGGTCTTCTCCTGAACCGACTGAACGCCAATTTCCAATTGAACCAGTCCGGGCCGCATCCTGTGCAGGAGGCCAATCTCCTCCTCCCCCAGGAGGTCGGCACTGATTTCAAAATGAAAGTTCGTCAGCCCATTATCCTGGTCCAGAAGGAATTGCCAGACAGCCAGGGTCCGGTCCCGCCGACAATTAAAGGTGCGATCCACGAACTTGACCTGGGGCACCCTCCTGTCCAGGAAGAAGGTCAACTCCCGAAAGACCTTATCCAGGCTGCGAAAACGCAGTCTCCTGTCCACGGAGGACAGGCAATAGGAACAGGAGAAAGGGCAGCCCCTGCTGGATTCGTAATAAATGATCCGGTGATCCATTCCCTCCAGACTGCTGTAGGGGAAGGGCAAGTCATCCATGGACAGGGGCTCCTGGTCCGGATTCTGATGAAGCACTCCCTGGGAATCCCGCCAGGTAATTCCGGAAATCTCCGCCAAGGCCTTATCCATTCCTCTGGCCCTTTTCCTGCCTCCCTGACCTTCCCGGTCTCCGTCGCCTTCCAGGTCTCTGCGGCTTTCACGGTCTCCCACCTGGCCTTTGAACTGGTTCCAAACAGAGCATAAGTGGGCAAATATAGCTTCCCCCTCTCCCCGCATCACCCCGGACACGAAGGGCAGACTCTCCAGCACCGGGAGACTGTCAAAGGAAACCTCCGGCCCTCCCAGCCAAATCTCCGTATCCGGCAGAATTCCATGGATATCCCACAACAAAGCCTGCAGCAGATCCACATTCCAGAGATAGACCGAAACAGCCAGAACCGTGGGAGCTTCCCGATAAACCTCCCGCAGAATCTCATCCTCGGTCTGGTTGATGGTAAACTCCCCCAGAACCGGGAAATAGCCCTGGTGCTCGGCATAAGCTTTCAGGGAATATACGGCCAGATTAGAATGGATATACTTGGCGTTGACCGCCATCAGCATGACCTTCATGCATCTTTCCTCTCTTGCGAAAGCGGATTCCCATACATCCACATGTTTCCATAAGCAGCCTGACGAAGCGGCCAGTTATGGGACGATGGGACGCGGGATGTAGGGGCTTCTCCGGCGGATGTCCTACTCGAATTCTTCCCCCAGGTCAAACATCAGGACACTGATCACAATATGCTGGGGGCAGGCCTTCTCACAGCGGCCACAGCGGATGCAGGCATCCGCCCGATGCTCCTGCTGCTCATACAGGCTTCGGGCCTCCTCCTGCCGGGACTCCTCCACCAGGTTATAAACATCCAAAAGCTCCGGTATGCGAAGGTCTGCCGGGCAGGGCATACAATAGCCGCAGCGGGTACAATCTACTTTTGCCATAATATCTGCTTCTTTTCTTTTTTTTTGCAAAACAAAAGCACCGTTGATACGGTGCTCCCTAAGCGCGAGACGGGATTCGAACCCGCGACCCCAACCTTGGCAAGGTTGTACTCCACCCCTGAGCCACTCGCGCAAATACTCCAGCGGACAATGACTGTCCCGCTAGCAAGACACATTCTACCATAAAAAGATGAGCTTTGTCAATAAAAAAATGCAATTTTACTCTGAAAGCCCCGGACGGCGGATGCACAGATGGGCAAGCTCGCTTGCAC
>CAVLCU010000018.1:0-25932 GCA_963661545.1 Lachnospiraceae bacterium
TGCACAGATGGGCAAGCTGGCTTGCACAGCTGCGCAGACATCGGACGGGCAAGCCCGTATCCGCAAGTAGGACGATAGTCCGGATTGCGGATACCGGCGGCGACTGCGGGAGCGCGTAGCGCGGAGCAGTCGGCTTTCAGTTGTGGTGGTGGCGGCGTCAGCCGCCATGGACATTTAAAGTCCTTCTGCAATATCCATCAGATACTGGCCGTAGGCTGTCTTCAGCAGGGGCTGGGCCAGCTCTACCAGCTGGTCTCTGGTGATGAATCCCCTCTTGTAGGCAATCTCCTCGATGCAGGAGATATAGAGACCCTGTCTCTTCTGGAAGGCAGCTACAAAATCCGCCGCATCCAGGAGGGAATCATGATTGCCCGTATCCAGCCAGGCAAAGCCCCGTCCCAGGGTCTCCACCTTCAGAGTTCCTCTCCTGAGATATTCATTGTTGACAGAGGTAATCTCAATCTCCCCTCTGGCGGAGGGCTTGACATTCTCTGCAATCTCCACCACATCATTGTCATAGAAATAAAGACCCGGAACCGCATATTTGGACTTGGGATGCTCCGGCTTCTCCTCGATGGACAGGGCATTGCCATTTTCATCAAATTCCACCACCCCATACTCTCTAGGATCCTTGACATAATAGCCGAAAATGGTGGCACCCGTCTCTCGCTCTGCTGCATTCTTCAGCACCTTGGAGAAGCTCTGCCCGTAGAAAATATTGTCTCCCAGCACCAGAGCTACCCGGTCATTGCCGATGAATTCCTTGCCTACGATAAAGGCATCTGCCAGTCCCCTGGGGGTCTCCTGCACCGCATAGGACATGGAGAGTCCCAGCTGTTCTCCACTGCCGAACAGATCCTCAAAGACCGGAAGATCCCTGGGGGTAGAGATAATCAGGATCTCCCGAATCCCCGCCAGCATCAGGGTAGACAGGGGATAATAAATCATTGGCTTGTCATAGACCGGCATAATCTGCTTGGAAATGGCCTTGGTCAGGGGATATAATCTGGTTCCGGAACCACCTGCTAAAATAATACCTTTCATACTTCTCGTTCCTTTCCTTGTCGGGGCTCTTTGAAAGCCGGCTGCTTTGCACTTACGTGCTCCCGCAGCCGCCGCCGGCATCCGCAATCCGGACTTTCGTCCTTCTTGCGGATGTCGGCTGGCCCGACAAATATCCGTGCTTCGGTGCAAGCCCCTCACGGGACTTGCCCTCTGCCCGGCTGCTTGTCGGGGCTTTCAATGCAAAAAAGCAGGGTTGTTCTGGACAGCCGCTGCATTTTTGCCTGTTTTTTCCCTGGTTATCTGTTCTGATACATTTCCTGGTAGTATTTCTGATAGTCACCGCTTGTGACATTCTTCATCCAGTCTTCATGCTGGAAAAACCAGGCGATGGTTTTCTTGATTCCCTCTTCAAACATGGTTTCGGGATACCAGCCTACCTCAGCCTTGATCTTATCCGGTGCAATGGCATAGCGGCGATCATGTCCCTTGCGATCCTCCACATAGGTGATCAGGTCTTCGCTGACCAGCTGCTTCCTGGGATCGTCCTGGGTCAGCATCTCCTGGAGGGTATCCAGGATAATATGAATAATCTGAATATTCTGCTTCTCATTGTGGCCGCCGATGTTGTAGGTCTCGAAGAGGCGTCCCTTCTCCTGCACCATATCGATACCCTTGCAATGGTCCTCCACGTAGAGCCAATCTCTCACATTCTTGCCATCCCCGTAGACCGGCAGCTTCTTGCCCTGCAGGGCATTGTTGATGATCAGGGGAATCAGCTTCTCCGGGAACTGATAGGGGCCGTAGTTGTTGCTGCAATTGGTAATATTAGCCGGAAAATGATAGGTATCCATATAGGCCTTCACAAGCATGTCTGAGGAAGCCTTGCTGGCTGAGTAGGGGCTGTGGGGGGCATAGGGGGTAGTCTCATAGAAATATCCCCCGTCCTCCTCCAGGGATCCATAGACCTCATCTGTGGATACATGCAGGAACTTGTGATCCGGCCGGAAGCTTCCGTCCGGCAGCTCCCAGGCAGACTTGGCTGCATTCAGCATCACCAGGGTGCCCAGCACGTTGGTCTTCACAAAGACCTCCGGATTGCGGATACTCCGATCCACATGGCTCTCAGCGGCAAAATGAACCACCCTTTGAATGTCATTCTCATCGAAGATCTTGCAGATGGCCTCGCTGTCGCAGATATCTGCCTTGACAAAGCTATAGTTGGGAGCATCCTCGATATCCTTGAGGTTCTCCAGGTTGCCTGCATAAGTCAGCTTATCTACATTGATGATTCGGATCTCCTGTCCGTATTTCTTCAGCATATAATGAATATAATTGGAACCGATAAAACCGGCTCCTCCGGTTACCAGATAGGTACGCATAAATAGTTCCTCCGTTATCCTGCCGTATGTCTGTGCTATTATACCATCCCCCTAAGGAAAATGCAAACGAATCGTGGAGCTTTGAAAGGCCCGGCAGACGCAAGCCCGGATCCTGGGGCGGCCTGGTCCGGCAAAGTGGTTGAGCCTGCCTACTTTTCCTTCTCTTTCTGCAGCAGGGGATTGACCCCGTAGCGCTGGAGCAATTTCTCCTCAACCCATTGATTTGAGTCCCCCGGCTTGAGAAAGTCTTCCAGAAATTGGAGGACTTGATGGTCCTCCGCCCCATATTGAATGGCAAATTGAGCCATAGCCTGTCTCATCTGACTCTTCTCTCCCGGCCTTTTAGTCAGATAGTCTCGGTAAAACTCCATAAAATCCGGATCAAAGGCCGCAATCAGCTCCATGGCCCTTCTCTGGACATAGCTATTCTGCCGGACGGAGAGGGAATACTCTTCGAAATGTCTCCGGGCAAAGGTCAGCATCCTTCTCTTCTGAGAGGAATTCCAGCCCTCCCGAAATCCAATGCCCACCGCATAGAGGTAGCCCACCATAGGATCCGACTGCTGACAGGTCTGCAGCAGGGAATCACAGGGTTCGAAGAAATCCTGGGGATTGGAAGCCTGGCTGATGGATTGGAGCAGCTGGTTGATCGGGTCATTGAGATCATGGTCGGAGCGTTTTTTATTCCTTGCTGCCAGATTCTTCAATCCATTGATCTCACTCTTGGCATTCATCCTGATTTTTTCCACGGTTCCGATCCCCTTTGAGGTCTTCTGGGCTCTCTTAAGGGAGGCCATGTCCATCTCCATGATAGCCTTGGTCCTGGGCTGGTCCGTGATCCAGGCTTCCATAGTCATCATTCGCAGGGCATCCATATAAATCCGGAAGCTAATGGGGGTATTGGCCGGATAGGCCTTAGGCAGGGTTACCGTCCGGGTGGCGATGCGGCGGTTGGGAAGATTTTTTGTTTTTCCCCGACCCAGATACAATTCAATGCCTATGACATTGGTAGATTTGTCTAATTTGTATTTGTCTCGGATTTCCTCGGATCGGTAGGGCAGCTCGGTTCCGGCGGGAATCAGAAGGCTGACATATTCTCCCCGCAAGCCCAGATTGATGGAATCATTGAGAATGGTTCCGGTCTGAAATACCGTTTTTGCCCTTTCCCCTTCTTTTTCTTCCGGCGCCATGGGCCCTTTCCCATCTTGTGCCTCTTGCCCCCCTCCATAGCTTCTTTGAATATGATATTTGTGGAGGCAATAGTGATAGTAGACGGCTCCTCTTGCCACAGCCAAATCCGGATCACTGGTGGTCAGGGGCTGGAAGCCAAAGAATTCCTCCAATCGATTGCGAATCAGATAAAATTTTGTCATTCCCCCATTCAGGATCACGGCATCAATCTTCGTATCCCCTCCCGCTTTATCCAGGACATCCAGAATGGGATAAATGATGTTATTGACATCCTTCTCCCCCAGCTTTTGGATCCTTCCCACATCCTCCAGCCCATATTGGTATCCCATCAGGGGAGCCAGAATCTGTTCAATCTCCTCTCTGGTATAAGTACATTCAAAGGCATAAGCATCATAGAGGCTGACATCCATCTCCTCAAATTCGTAATCCGCCGGAAGCTCCAGGTCTGACATGCGGGCATTTTCATAAGCCATGGCCAGCTCCATCTTCAGATGCTCCGCCAGCTTGCGAAGCTTGCACAGAACCTCCTCCCGCCGCTTGATGCTCACGGTAATCCCGTACATTTCCTCAAAGCGGCTGAGCATATCCCGTGCCAAAAGCTCATCAAAATTATCTCCCCCCAGCAGGGTATATCTGCTGATGGCCAGATCCCGGATATTATAGACCCCCTCCTGGCTGCAGCCCACCCGATGGAGGGTGACATCCAGAGTTCCCCCTCCCAAGTCAAATACCATCACATTCTTCTCCGTCTCCAGGGAAAGGAGATTGGAGGGTATCTCCCCGGCCTCCTGCATCCTCATGAAATCATAGATCACCGCCTTGGGCTCGTAGAGGAGGATATCATGGGCATTGTCCACATTAAGTCCCGCCTTCCTGGCCGCATCCAGGGTCGCCTGACATTGGTCGGAGTCAAAGGAAGCGGGAACCGTAATGATCACGTCCCTCAATTCCTTCTGGAAGAGGCGGGTCTTGGCTGAGTTGACCATATAGGATAAAATCTGGGCGGATACATCCGAGGGAGTCTTGTCCTCGATCTCCTCCACCAGAGGTACCTGGTCCGATACCCCCATCAGGGATTTCACGGATTTGCATACATAACCGGCCCGGGTCCCGTAACGGCTCTTGGCATAATCCCCCACGTCTGTTACCATCTTTCCCTCGTTATTTTTGTAATAGAATACCACCGAGGGGAGGAGGGGACTGCGGGATCTGCTGCCTGTCTCATTCTTTCGGTCCAGCTCCAGCACCACAGGCTTCAGCTTATCATTGACTATATTTCCATAGGAAATCACGGAATTGGTGGTTCCCAGATCGATCGCTGCATAGAATTGTTTTTCCCCCATCTTTCCCTCTCCTCCTAATCTTCCTCTTTTTCCCGCACGGTAGGCAGGGATAGGATGGTATCCCCAAATCTCCAGCCGGGACGTTCCACCACCACAGTTTTCTTCTGACCGGGTTGGGAATAGGCTGCTCCAATATAGGTATATTGGGCCAGTCCCTCCACCTCGGTGACAAATTCCCTTCCCGTGGTGTCCATGGGGGCAATCCCGCAATCCTTCACGAAACGAAGCAGCTGCTTAAAAACGATGGTCATGGGCAGGAGCTGGGGAGGAATCTTGACCTTCTGCTCCTTCAGACTGGCCAGCCTGCGTTCCACCAGCTCCAGGCTGTCCAGCAGATGACCGTACTCCTCGGAATTCATGGTGGTGTAAAAGGAGGCAATGGCCCCATTCCTGGCATCCGCCGCTGTCTCGTCAATGGTCACATTCAGCTCATCCAGCATAGCCTGAACCAGCTCCAGAGAATTCCTGTAATTGTTATTCATAAAGCGAAGCTGGTCCAGCTCATTCTCTGCCCGGAAGCCAGAGGCCAGGGTCTCCGACTCTACAATAGCTTTCTCCGTTCTCTGCAGGACATCTCTGGCACTCTTTCTTTGCCTTTTCATTCCATATTCCTTCAGGAGACCATTCCGGATATCTCGCAGCAATCGATCGCAGTATCTGGCCCCAAAGCTTTTGGCGATGGGCACATAGTCCTGGGATCCCAGGTCCGGATCCATCAGGATCAGGAATATGACCGTATATTTTCCCACAAAGAACAATTTCCGGTTGAACCTGTCCGTATAAGTCAGATCCTCGGTGAAGGCTGCGTACTTTTCCATCGCTGCAGGATCCCCATCCAGAGCCTTCTTCAGGTAGTCCACTCCCTCCTCCACCACACCCTGGATGTATTTTCTCTTCTCCACCCCATCCAGGTTGCTGCCTCGAAGGGCATCCCAGTATTCGTCATAAGAAATCCCCGGAAATAGCCCCGGCCTCCTCTCCCTCTCCTCCAGAATCAGCTTATAGGCCACCCTGGGATGCTCCTCCGGATAGCGCAGGCTCCCGTAGATCCCAACCCATTCCATGGATGTCCTGGCTTCCTTCCCCGCAGATCGCTTCAGCTGTTCCCGGGCGGTCATCAGTTCCCTTTGCATTACATCCCTTAGAATCTTCTCATGCTTCATCTTGGTCTCCCTCTCCAGATAATATTTTCTGCCATTGTGGGCCTGTAGGGTCAAGGCTTCCTGCCCGCTTTGCTTCACCAAATCCCCGGGCCAGACCTTCTTTTCATCCGGGTAAACATGCAGGAGAAAGATCTGCCTGGCTCCCGTCTGCCGAATCAAATCCAGGGTTTCCCCGGGGCTGGCATGCAGGCTGTAGCTGTCAAAGGACAGGGCAAGGCAGCCCTGCCTTTGTGTTCCCTGTCCGATGACCAGACAGGGCTCCTTGGGAAGCTCCCCCTGGGAATAAAAATTCTCATGATAGATGGCATATCCCATATCCGACAGACCATCCGCAATCATCCGGCTCCTGGGCTCCAAAAGGACCGGAACCGAAGCAAAGGCATTGTGGAGGAAATAAAAGAGATCCAAATGCCGGGGCACGCTCCTGGTATGGATATATAGACTTTTTCCCTCCTGCAAGGTCTTTCGGATCTGCTTCTCCAGCTTGCTGTAATCGAAAGGATCCTGGCTTCTCTCCTCCTGGTCCCACGCCTTCTGACTTTGATAGAGGTTGGGGGCGTTCAGAAGCAGGGCTCTGGGGCGAATCCCCTCAGGAAGCCGCAAGCCATTAATGCCAAACATGGTTTGCATACTAAAATCGCCGGAATATAGAACCCTATAATTCCGGCTTTCCAGATAGATCATCACCGCCCCCATCATATGTCCCGCCGGCAGGAAGGTAACCCGGCAGCCCTTTCTCTCGAAGGGCTGCATGACAGGCTGGATCCGAATCCTTGCCATAAGGGCCTGAGCCTGGCGGTAGCGCTCATTCTTCACTCGCTCCGACTCCGGCCTTCCTGAGATCCGGCCGAAGCTTAAGAGCTGCATCTCAATCAGACTTTTCGTATCCTGGGTGGTGATAATCTCCGCCCTTGTCGCCGCAGCTGCAATTCGGGCAAAGGATCCGATATGGTCGTAATGCCCATGGCTGATCAATAGGATATCGATATCGGAAAGATCCTCCATCTCCTCCAGCAGGCCTTCATAATCCGGATAAAGCTCCTCCCCCCGCAGACGGGCCCCGCAATCCAGGAGGATTCGTGTATGGTCCAAACAAAGATAATAAGCTGACGCCCCTATCTCGTCTGCTCCGCCCAGGGGGACAAAAATGCCATTCATCTCCCACCCCTCCTTCTCTATGCACCTGTCCCGCAGAACTTCTTCTCGATGAAAGTCGGTCCTAATTGGCTTTCTGCGGTTCGGATGTCCATACAAAGATTCCTCTGTTACCTACTTTTCTATCAAATCCTCGATGGCACAGCCCAGGGTCTTTGCCATGCGGTACAATGTTTCCCCACTTGCCTTGTTGATGGCCTTTCGGCGCTGCTCGTACATTTGGATGGAACGCAGGCTGACACCGGACTGCCTCGCAAGAGCGGCCTGAGTGAAGCCGTATGTTGTACGGATGCGCTTCAAATTGGTATCCTTGAAGCGTTCTCTCATCCTTTCATCCGCAATGTCCACAAATTTGGAAATGTCGGCTTCATGGAGTGTGCAGTACATTCTCTGAAGTTCCTCATAGGAAAGAGCCTTGAATATCTCGGAATAGCTTCTTGCTGAGTACCACTGATAATAGGCAAGCACCCAGCCAATCCAGTATTCCCTTGATCGGCTTAAAGATTCCGCAGGTGACGCGTCAAGGCTTTTCCCCGTAGTCTCAAGCACCACGTCCAAGGCAATCTCTATCCCGCTTTTCCCCGCAAGAATGGCTGGTTCACCATTTTCCATGCGTCGACTTATTGTGCTTGCGATAAAGAGCTTAACAAAATCCTCTCCGGCTATTCCACAGGCGTTCACAGCGTAGTCGAAGGCGTCACCTAACGCAGCTTGTGCCTTACTCAGATATATTTCGCGGTATGCGCAAGTCATCGTTCGTAACGCCTCCTCTCATGATATCCTGTATATACAAACCATCCGCTTCTTCCTCAAGAATGTTCAGATAGGTCTGGTTGGCATCCTTATCCCTTGCCTTGCGAAGGACGTAATAAGTATCCTTTTCCGCCACCTCAAAGCCCTGGTACTTGATTTTTGAAAAAGCGAATTTGGATTTGATAACAATCTGTTCGCCCAACTTTCCAAGCTGCATGGTGCGTGAAAGCTGTTCCACGGTGATCGCATTATTCAAAAACGCTTCCGCATAATCAAAATAGGAATCATCGGCTCGGTAGCCCGTAATCAGATCGTAGGCATTGACATTGATGCCGAAATGGTCGACCAGGTAGGCTTTGGCTCTTCTGGCTACGGGTGTTTTGATAGAAAACAGTCGGTGGGCCACCAGAACCGCCATCCAGTTGAGTATCGTATAATCCGGGCTGTTGAGCTTAAGAATGTTCAAAAACTCCGTGTCCAGTGTGTATCGATTGGAAAATCCGTTGTGCAGGGAAGAAACCGCCCACTCCTTTGCAAGGTCATTGCTCTCGGTGCAGTAGAACCCCAGTCCAAAATCATTGTTCTTTCGGCCTTCTCCGAAGGTCGGAGTTTCAACAATTTGCGAAGAGCCATGATATACCGTCAGAAGTTTCTCCATCTTGAATTCCTCCGGTCAGTCGATATATTGGTTCAGCCAGCCCATGACCTTCTCGTGGCGGCTCTTGTATTTGTTGGCGCCGACTCCATTGCCATTGAGATCCGCGGTATGACTGCGCAGGGAGGTCCAGAGATTCTCCATGGTGAGGGCTAATCCGTCCTCCTGGCAGCAGGAGATCATCCATTGCATGGGGCTGTAACCCCCCAGATGGCGGACATTGGCGCAGAACATCTGAGCCTTAAGGTCGGTGACCCCCAGCTGCAGGGCTTCCTTGACATATTGTTCCATCTGCTCGTCCACCAGCCGGTTCTGGATGGCGATTCCCGTATCGCTGGAAATGAGATTCTGGATGCAGACCGCCTTGGCGGAACCCTTGAGAATGGTGGGATGGCCGTTACCATCACCCCCGTAGGTGCTCCAATTCTCATTGTCCAGATCCTCTGCGATGCCAGCGGTATCCAGCTCGGCGAAGAGGATGGGATCCTCCGTCCGGATCAGGTTCAGCAGCTTCTTGGCCTCCGTTGCGAACCAGCCTCCGGCTCCGATGGTGATGGCATATTCCTTCTGGGAGTTGGTATAAGCCTGGGTGAAGTTGCCATAGGCGGCATTGCCATAGACCTGGCCGCCGGTCTCTACCGCGAAAATGATCTTGTGCATGACCTCCTTGGCATAGTCGTCGAATTCCCCTCCTCGATAGAGGGTATAATCCAGAGCGGCCACCATGGCTGCCGTGGAACCCTTGTAGAGGTAAATGTGGGTGACATAGCCTCCGCTGTGCTTGTGCTTGGAGCAGTCAATGGTTACCGTATATGACCCATCGCTGTTGCGGCTGCCCTGGTACCAGACCAGATCGTCCTGCCCATTGAGGGTAGACCAGGTGGCAAATTTGACAGAATCCGGAGCAGCCCCCTTGATATTGGGACCGTAGATGGTAATCTGATATTGGCTGGAATTGGGCTTGCTGGTCACCACATAGTTGTCCGCCTGCAGGGTCACCCGCCCCCCTGCGGAGAACTTGTTGGTTCCCTGGGCATCCTCCCCGTACATATGGGCGGTATAGGTGCCAAATGTATGGTCGAAGTTCTGGATATCCGCCGTGGCCTTGTAGGTGCCGTCGGCCTGGAGCTGCATCTGGTACCAGCAGATGACATTGTCTACCCAGACTCCTACCTTGACCTTGGCTACCGTGATTCCCAGCTGACCCAGCTCTCCAATGATATCGAAGCTGCCGCTTGTGCCATTGACATTCTCAAAGCGGAGGGTTCCGGCGGGCAGGGAATCCGCCTGGAAGCTGGTGGCATTGAGATAACGCATCTCTCCGCTGGCCAGCACATAATAGACATGGACGGAATATAAGCCTGTGCCGGAATGGTTGCCCATGGGAATGGTAACCGTATAAGAGCCCTGGTTCTCCGTGGCCTTATACCAGATCAGATCATCCTGGCCCCCGGTCTGGCTCCATACCCCGAAGCGAACCTCCTTCTGGATGCCCAGCAGGTCAGCCTGCTGCAGGGTTACCGTATAACGCAGGCCGCTTTCCGAGGCTACCACTGCCCCGAAGCTTCCGGCGGAGATGGCCACCTCCTTCTGGGTCTCTGCCACCAGATCTCTGCCTCCGGAGGAGGAAATGGCATAGAGGCGAATCCGGTAGGTGCCGATATAGGAATCCAGGTCCCCCAGGCTGACGGTGATCGTATAACTGCCATCAGACTTCTTATCTGCCCTATAGGAGACCAGGTTGCTCTGCTCGCTTCCCGTCCAGACCTCCGCCTGCAGGGAGGTCATAGAGCGGTCAGGGGAGAATTTGTCCCCGGTAATCGTAAATTTACCTGCCTTCACCTGGCTGATCTGGAACTCTCCGTCTATCTGGAAGCTGGTACCTGCGGCAAAGCAGGCTGTTCCGCTTAAATCTGTCATATAAGCATGAACCGTATATTTGCCCCCTACCTGATATTGACTCATAGCAATGAAGGCGGAATAAGAGGAGCCGGAGCCTCCCTCCTGGGAGGCCTGGAACCAGCGCAGATCCTTCTGGCCATTGGCAGCGCTCCAGACGGCGAAGCGCAGGGAGTTGAAGATGCCATAGGTCTTCATACCCGTCATGCGAAGAAGCAGCTGATTGCCCAGGTTCTGCACCTCTGCCGTCAGGCTGCCGGAGGAGGGTTCCACCTTGTAGGTAGCCCCACCCACATAGGACTTGATGCCATTGCCGTCCGTCACATAGACATGACAGCTGTAGGTGCCGGATTGGTTCTTATGCTTAGCCAGACTGCCCAAGGCCTGCCAGGTGCCATTGTCCAGCCTGCCTGCCTGATACCAGACCAGGTTGCTTTGATTGCTGGCACTCCAGACGGCCACCTCCACCTTGTTCAGGCCTGCAGGGGCGGACAGATTGGGAATCTGCACATAGAAATTCCCCTGGGAGCTGTCCGGAAAATCCATGCTGACCTTCCCGGCAGAAGGCTTGTCTACGGTAAAGCTGCCTGCTGTAAGGTAAGAGAGCTGGCCGGAGGAATTGACCCCATAGCAATGGACGGCATAGGCTCCGTAGGTCTTATGATCCGCCACTTTGACGGTAGAGGACCAGGTTCCATTCTTCTTGTCAGCCTGATACCAGCGCAGGTCATCCTGGCCTCCCTGCTGGCTCCAGACCGCAAAACGCACCTGACTGACCTGGTTGGACCCCTCAAAGGAACCGATGGCCAGCTTATATTCCCTCTGATTGTCTGTATAAATATAGATCTTGTTGCTGGCCGCCGTCAGGCTCCCGCTGCCTCCTCCGGCAAAGGTATAGAAGCCATTGCCGTCCTTGACATAGACATGGGCCAGGTAGATGCCGGATTGGAAGCCATGGTTGGCCAGACTGCCCGTCACCAGATAGTCAGAACCCTGCTGGGAGGCATCGTACCAATAGAGGTTGCTTTGATTGCCGCTCCAGATGGCCACCCGAACCTGGTCCAGGCCGGATTTGTCCGTCAGACCCTGGATCCGCACCTGGAATTGACCCGTCTGGGCATCCCCTTCCCCCAGAGTCACAGACTGGAGGCTGGGACCGGCCACAGTAAAGCGAACCCCATCCACGTAGGAAGCTCCCCCGCCTGGGGCAAAGAGGTAGGCGTGGGCCGTGAATCCCCCGGGATTCTTAAAGTTGGACACGGCGATCCTGGCCACGTATGGACCATTCTCATGAGTGGCCTGGTACCAGCCCAGGTCATCCTGGCCATTGGTATCGGACCAAACTGCATATTTCAGCACAGCCCCATTGGCAATCTGGGCAGCCTGGGCATCCGTCAGCAAGGCTTGCAAGGTAATCTGCTTCTCATCCTCTGACAGCTGAACCGACAGTCCCGTCTCCGCCACCGCCACGGGAGCGATCAGATTCTGGGGAGACTCCTCCTCCGGGAGGTCTTGTGCTTCTGCTTCTGCATCAACATCTGCATCCAAACCGGAATCCCCGGCGGAAGTGGAATCCCCGGCGAAAGGGGAATCTGCAGCAGAATTGGTCTCCCCATCGAAACTGGAATCCCCGGCGGAGCCGGAATCTGCATCCAAATCCGGATCCACGCCAGAATCGGAATTCTCATTTTCCAGGGTCTGCTCCACCTGGTCTGCCGTGCTTTCCCCTTCCCCTGTCCGGTCTTCTGCCGCCTGGACGTTTCCGGCTCCGGAGACGAAGGTGCCAAACAGAAGGGTCAAACAGGTGATGATTGCCAACAGACTTTTGCTTCTTCTCCTCATAGGTCTTTTCTCCTTGTGTCCTATACGCTTGATGTCCAAAAAGGGGCAAAAGCACCACTGCATATCCTTGTGCTTTTGCCCCCTGATCTGGTTCCTATCTATCTCTTCTCTCTTGGTCTGCGATCTCCCGGCACATCCTGTTCCCCATCTCTGTGCCATTGGCTTGCCCGGGGATCCGTTCCCTCACGGATCAGCCTACCGCCGGGTCCGTGGGATCCCAGTTCTGGGTCTCCGGGATCTTGATGGTAGCAGGCTTACCAAAGGGTCCCGGATCAGAGCTGTCATAGATCCTGACCTCCATATTCAAGGGACAGTTGTCATAGATCCACTTGGCATCTCTTACCGTCAGCCGGATGCAGCCATGGGAGGCTGGCTGACCCAGCATGTTATAGTCGGAAGCCTTCAGATTATAGCTGGTGGTGTTGCTGCCTGCAACGGAATGGAAGAGAATTCCGGTATTGGTAATTCTGGTACAGTACTGGCCATAGGAGGGACCCATGAGGGTAGCCCAGCGATATTTGGCCAGGGTATGGAAGGTTCCCACCGGGGTCTCCGTATCAGCTGACGGAAGACCTACCGAGCAGGTAAAGGCTATCACCGGAATGATATATCCATTGCTGCCGTCCTTGGCATAAATAGTTACCGTACAGGTGGTTCGATTGACCTCTGCCTTATAGGAATCCTGTTTGCCTATGATGCTGCTGACATCTGTCTGCTTAACCCCGTTCACATAATAGAACTTGTATCCGTTCTCATAATACCAGCCATTCTTGGCCACCTCATCGGCGGCGAAGGTAAACTGACTGGTAGCCCGGATGTTACTGCCGGAGTAGGCATGCACGTAACACTGGCCGGAATGCTTGTGGTTGGATCCCACAATCTGGGCTCTCCAGCTTCCGTCCTCCTTGAGGCTGGCGGTATACCATACCAGGTCATCCTGCCCATTGGTGGCGCTCCAAACGGCAAAGCGGATATCTCCTCCTACCGCATTCTTCAGAACCGCCGTCCTTCTGCCCTTGCCGCTATCCGAAAGAATATAGAGGAAGTTGGAGGGATTGAAGGTATAATGGGTTCCTAAGGCAAAGGATTGGATCTGGTTGCCCATGACTGCATAGGCGTGAATGGTAAAATCTCCCAGGTTGTATTGGTGGTTAATGACCTTGACCGTAGCCTGATAGCTGCCGTCACTCTGCTTGTCTGCGGTATACCAGGCCATATCCTGGCCGTTGGTGGCGGTAGTCCAGGCGGCAAAGCGGACGCTGGAGATGCCGGAAGGGGCAGACAGGTTCAGCTTCACGGTGAAGGTACCTGAGGTATCATTTCTGGATATCACAGAGAAGGAGCCGCTGGGCTTGCCATTGACCTGCAGATCGCTGCTGCCGCTTAGGTAAACCTTGTCCCCTCCCTGGGTGGTGGCATAAGCATGGATCAGGTATTTTCCGGCTGTCTTATGATTCTTGATGGAAAAGTCTGCCTGGTAGGTGCCGGAAGAGGTCTGGCTGGCGGTATACCAGCGGATGTCATCCTGGCCGCCATTCTCACTCCAGACGGCAATCTCCACCTTCTTAGCTCCCCCGGGAACCACGACCTTGTTCAGGGTAACCCGATATTCGGTCTCCTGGCTTCCGCTGGTTCCTGCATAGCGGTCTGTCGCCACCGGCTTATCGCCGGAGGCAGTCATAGACATGTTCTGGCAGGATATAGCCGTCTTGATCCCATTCTGGTCTGTCACATAGACATGTACCTTGTATTGCCCCAGGTGATACTTATGGTTGCTGATATTACCAGACAGGCTATAGGTTCCGTTGGACTGCCTGGAGGCAGTATACCAGCGCAGGTCGCTCTGATTGGAAGCGCTCCATACCGCTGCCTCCACCTTGCTGATTCCCCCTGCCGGCTTCACATTGGTGATATTGACCTGGAAGCTTCCCTTGGCTGGGTCTGTAGTGACAGCAGCCTGGCCTGAGGGGGAGGAAAGCTGGAAGCTGGTGCCTCCCAGATAAGCCTTGGACCCATCCTTCTTCTCCATATAGACGTGGGCTCTGCAGGTGCCGGTATGCTTCAGATGAGAGAGACTCCCCTGAGCCTTCCACAGGCCTGACCCGGCATCGTAGGACAGTTCCACCCACTTGAGGTCATCCTGACCGCCCGCATCGCTCCATACCGCACAGGACATGCCTGCGAGCCCTCCCGGTGCAGCAGGATCCTCCACCTGGATGGTATAGGTATGGGCTGTCTCATCCACCCTTACCTGGGGAGTCTTGGCTTCCAGACTGAAATCTATCCGGCATCCTCCCACATAAGTCTGAAAACCGTTGCCGTCGGTCACATAGGCCCGGGCGATATAGACCGCCCAATTGCTGCCCTTGTGCTTGCTGATATCAACAGAAGCATAATAGGCCCCATCCGACCCCTGACTGGCTTCATACCAGACAATGTCGCTCATGTCAGCGGCACTCCAGACCGGCACCCGTACCTTGGCGATCCCGGCCGGAACATCCATTCCGCTGACCCTAACCTGGGCAGTTCCTGCCACCTTATCCTGAGATACCAGCTCCAGCTGACCGCCGGAGGTCCTGGGAACCTCGAAGCTTAAGCCTGTCACCCATTCCTTCTTGCCATTGGACAGGGTATCATAGACATGCACGTAATATTTGCCGGGAGACCGATAATCCGAGATCTGAAACTGGGCGGAGAAGGTATCCTCTCCCTCCTTGGTCAGCTTGTTCCACTTGAGATCATCCTGACCTCCCTCCTCGCTCCAGACCGCTGCCTCCAGGCTGGTGGCATTCTCATCCTGGATCTGCAGCTCATAGGTTCCATAGGTCTCATCTGTGAATTCCGAGACAAGGATCTGAGCTTCCGCCTCCTTCGTCCCATCCGAGGGATCTGCCAAAACGCCCCCGGCGGACACCGCCAGAAGACTCATCAGGCCCAGAATCGGCGCTATTCTTCTTACCCACTTTCGCATCCTTTTACTCCTTTCACCTCGTCACCTGGCTCCCCCTCCCTATAGCATCGACGACTGCCAAGGGAAGGCAGGAAATCCTGCATCCGTCAGGCTGCGGGCAGATAGATTCCCACAAATACATATACCATAATAGCCGTCAGACCCAGGCAAAAGGCCATGGCAATGACCTTTCGTCCCCGGTCATGAGGCACCTTCTTCAAAAACCATTCCATTCCCATGCCCCAGAATACTGCCAGGGCTATCACCATAGGGTAACAATACCTCCCTTGCGCCTGATGGTCTACCGCATAGGAGTAATACATGCTCAGGCCAATGGGGGTCAGAAAACTAATCAGGAGGCAAAACTTGAATAAACCGCTGGCCTTCCGCTCCTGGACTGACCGCTTCTTCCGATTCAGGAGGTTGGACAGGGTCTGTCCTCCCAGTCCTACTGCCCCTGCCGCCAGGACCACCAGGAACAGCCAATAGATCCAGGAAGGCAGGTAATAGAGCATATAGCTGAAGACCCCGATAAAGCTGATAAAGGTAAAATTCAGCCAGTTGCGCTCTCCCCAGATATGGCTGGTCAGCATATCCCAGAGGGATAAGCCCAGATTCTTGGAGATATAACGGTTACTGGGCTTGAAGGAATCCGGTGCATAGAGCTCCGAAGACTGGTTCAAGGACTTCATTCCCAGAAAATCCCCATCATAGAGGAGGGCATTGCGGATAAAGAAGCCTGCCACACAGACCAGAACGATGATCGCAATGAAAATGCCGATCCTCCACATCTGCCTGTAGTCCTGATTCCGGCCAATCTTCATGATATAAGAAGCGACAAAGAGGATCAGGCTGCACAGGATCCACCCGTAGGAATTGTAATAGGAAAGGGCTGCAACGATGATTCCCCCTGCCAGGAGCAGTCCATTCTTCCAGGACCATCCATCCTTCAGGCCGCAAATCCAGGCATAGCACATCATAGCCGAGCCACATATGCAGATGATATCATTGTTAACATAACTTGTCAAGAAGGTGAACTGGGGAATCATCACCAGCAAAAAGACTGTCATCCACTTGGCCGGGGCGGCCAAAAGCCTCTTGGCAATCTTCATCAGAAAATACATGGTAAAGGTTCCGCTCAGGACGCTGGTAAAGCGGGCCGCCACCACCAGAGCAAAGCTGTTGGTGGTAAAGATACTGATGATCTTCATAAAAAGGGCGCTGACCAGAGGCCCCAGAAAGTTGGGATAATAGGCATAGGAAAAGCCCCACATACCGTTGCGCAATTCCTCCATATTCCCATTGGGCAGGGCTCCATGCTGGTAGATATATTCCGGAATGGCATACCGCATCATTTCATCCGGCCCGAAATTAAAATGCTTGGCAATGCTCCAGATAAAGAAGAAGATACCGCAGGCCAGCACGAAGAGAAGCTCCGGCTTCTGCAGGCGGCGGGAGGCTCTATCCTCCCCCCAGACCTGACTTTCCATCTTCCCTGACTTAGCCGCATATGCTGTATTTCCCCGGCGGTCTTCCCCGGCTCCATTCCCTTTCCTTCTGCTCATAAGGTCAAACTCCCCTGTCCTCTGTATTCAGTACATTTTCGATGAAAAATCGAGGTCTTCTCTTGGTTTCGGCATAGACCTTGCCGATATACTCCCCGATGACCCCCAGGCAGATCAGCTGCACCCCGCCCAGGAACCAAATGGAAACCATCAGAGAGGACCAGCCTGCCACCGTATGACCCATTACATGCTGGACAATACTCCAGATAAACATGGCCAGACTGACCAGGCAGACCAGGCCCCCCAGCCGGGCAATCAGCTTCAGGGGCTTGACACTGAAGGAGGTAATTCCCTCCAGGGCAAAGCTTAGCATCTTCTTCAGGGGATATTTGCTCTCCCCGGCGAAGCGCTCCGCCCGCTCATAAGATACGGTGGTCCATTTGTAGCCAATCTGGGGGACAATCCCCCTCAGAAAGAGGTTAACCTCCTGAAATTCCAGCAGTCCTTCCACCGCCCTGCGGCTCATGAGGCGATAGTCCGCATGATTGAAGACAATGTCAACTCCCAGCATTTTCAAGACCTTATAATAGGATTCCGCCGTAAAGCGCTTGAAGGCGGTGTCAGTCTGGCGGGAAGACCGAACCCCATAAACCACCTCGTAACCCTCCAGATACCGGTCAACCATCTGATCCACGGCATTGATATCATCCTGGAGATCGGCGTCCATGGTCACAATCATGTCCGCATAATTGGCGGCCACCGTCAGCCCCGCCAAAAGGGCATTCTGATGTCCCCGGTTCCGGGAAAGATTCACCCCGGAAAAGCAGGGATCCTCCTGGTGCAGGCGGGAGATCAGGTCCCAGGTTCTGTCCCGGGAACCGTCATTGACAAAGAGAGCCTTGCTGTCCGGACTGATCTTCTGATCCTGAATCAGCTGCTGCAGCTTCAGCCGCAGGCGCTTGGAGGTCTCCGGCAGAACCTCCTCCTCGTTATAGCAAGGAACTACAATATAAAGCTTGTTCATTCTTTCTTCCACTTCCTTCTATATATAGAAACATCCATGGCGGCCAAGACCGCCTCCACCATCCAGGAAAGCCTCCCCGGTCAGGTGATGGCTCCCTCTGTGATGCAGATAACCTCCTGGGTTCCGTTGCTGCGGATGGCATAGACATGGATCTGGTAGGTATCCTCCCGATAGCCAAAGTCCCTGGCATAGACATTGGTTCGGTAGGTTCCGTCCTCCAGGCGGGAGGCCTCGCACCAGATCAGGTCGCTTTGATCCTCTGCAGACCAAACCGCACAGCGAACGGCCTGGACATTGTCCTCCTCCGTAATTCCGCTGACATCTATGCTAAAATATCCCACCCGATAATCATAGGAGGACACACTCACGTCCACCGTAAGAGCCCTGGCCTCTGCCTCTGCCTTGGCCTGCAGATATTCCCTCTGAGCCTGCAGCATCTTCTGCTGCTCGCTCAGCTTGAGGGAATTGGGGTTGACCTCAGCGGCCAGCTTATCCATCAGCTCTGACTTCTTGAGGATCTCTGCATTCTCCGTCTCCCGTCCGTACTTCTCCGTCAGGGTGGGAAGATCCGAATACAGGTTAGTTCCCAGTCCCAGCCGGTCTCCCTCAATCTCCACATCCAGAGCAGCCAAAGTGGTGGGGAAGAGGTCAAAGGTGGCATATTCCCGATAAGTATTCTGCTCCGGCTCCAGGGGAGCATTGATATAGGTGGTATAAACCTTCCGGACATAATCCTCCGCCACCGGATCGCAAAAATCCTTGTCCATGGTGGGATGATCCCCCGTCACCACAATGGTGGTATTGTCATAGAAATCCTGCTGCTGGATCCAGCGGATAAATTCCGTGACCTTGCCATCGGAGCAGGTAATCACATTGGCATAACGATTGCCATCATAGAGATCCTGGCAATCCTCACAATAATAGCCGTCCTCGAAATGGGTATCCACCGTCAGCATGGTCAGATTAAAGGGCTGATCGGACTGGCTAAGCTCCAGCAGGTGCTTCTTGGCATTCTCAAAAAGCTTCTTGTCCTCATAGCCCCACCAGACATAGTAATCCTCCGGGATCTCCCCTTGTTCCTGGGAGTAGGTATAGTCATAGATGGCATAATCCCCATGCTCCTGGAAGAAGAGCTCCCGGCCGCCGAAGACCGCCTTGGAGCCGATGAGGAGGGCATTCTGATAACCCGCCTCCTCCAGGATATCCCCAATGCCTGTGATGCCGGGGAAGAAGCTGTCCTGGGAATCCATATCGCTTCCGTCTATGGGAATGGTCAGGGGCAGACCCACGCTGTGACCAAACATGGCTCCCATGGTCCAGGTGGTATTATTCATGGCATAGCCGCCGTTCAAGATCGACTGGTCGCCGGAAAAGGACTCATTTTCCATGGCCAGCTGGGTCAGGGAGGGAATATAATTCTCCTGAAAGGCTCCCCCGGAGGCCTTGTCCCCATAGGTAATCTCCATAGACTCCAGATAGATATAGATCAGGTTCCTCTTGGTCTCGGGAAAAGCCAGGTCCACAGAACCCGGCTCCACATAATTGTCATCAATAAAGCTGGAATAGGTGGATTTGCTGGCTCTGTAGGTAGAGATATCCAGCTTGTCCCAGGCATAAACCACCGCCCGCTGGGTGGCAAAGAGACTGGCGGCAATGGCCACTGCCTCCACCGTCAGATACAGATTCAGCTTCCCCTTGGTCAGCTTCAGAAGAAAAGCTACCGCTGCCACTGCAAGGACAGATACACAGACGCATACCAGGATAAATTGCCAGATCATGCCATTCCCGGTGCCCTCCAGGGGAGCCTTCAGATGATAGATGATCTCATCTATGCTGAGTTCACTCCAGGTAGAACCTGCCCAGAAAATGGTCCGGCTGACCAGGGTTCCCAAAGCCACAATAAGCAGGGTGACAACCACTCCCACTAAGTGGAAGTGCTTCTTCACCCTGGCGATTCGGCTCCTATCTTCGATTCGCAATATGTTCCTTTCCATTGTATACTCCCATGTCTGCACGAAGTACCAACCTGGCATGCAGAAAAGGCGTTGGTAGCCGCACGGCTGGCCAGGCTTGAAAGCTCGCTGTTCCGTCTCTCTACGTTTGAAAGCCGACTGCTCCGCGCTGACGCGCTCTCGCAGTCGCCGCCGGTATCCGCAATCCGGACTGTCGTCCTACTTGCGGATACCGTCTTGCCCGTCCGATATCCACAAGCTGTGGTATGCAAGCATCCCACAGCTTGTGTCTGCCGTCCGGGGCTTTCAAAGTATTATATCAGGTTCTTTCTCTGTAAACAATAGAAACTTGGTTACAGTGTCATAAAGCCCTCCCCCCACCGACATGCCCCTAAAGGGACTAGCTTCGCGTCGCGAGCATGTCGCGGGCTCAGGCTTTTGACACTGTAACCAAATCTTTGGTCACTGGTCTTTGACCTGGAAGGTGGCTTTGTCGATATAGATGTGGGTTTCCTGCATGTCTAAGTTGGGGTCGGTGACAGTCAGGACGATGGCATCCCCTTCCAGGATCGGATTGCCATACCACATATAGCCATGGGGGGCATCCTCCAGGCGGTGGAGGGTATTGCCCTCGAAGTCGATGGCCATAAGGCAGGGGCCGAAATAGCCGCAGATATAGAGAATTCCTTCTGTTTCATCATAGGCGGCCTGAGCACTGGCTCCGGAGAATTCCTCATTTTTCCAGATGACACAGCCATTCACCAGGCTTAGGGTCACCACGCTGCCCCCTTCGTAATAATAATATCTGCCTCCGTAGATGCCGATCTCACCCACCTGGGACAGCTGGGCAGCGGTATAGGATCCTGTGGTATGCTGCCAGACCTGGAAGCCATTGGCATCATATCCGGTAATGACAGCGGATTCCTCATTTTCCTGGAAAACAGGATCCAGGGTCACCTCTACGGCAATCATGGGATCATCATTGGCTCCGTCGGAATCATAGTCGGGGGCTGCGGTCCCGTAGACCTTATCCTTGAGAACGGTGAAGCCATTCTGATCCGGCTCCTCCTGGTTCTCCTTCTCCGGATGGAAGACGCAATAGACCGGGTTGGAATCGCATCCCATGATCCAGCAAATGCCGGAGGGGGTGGCGCAAAGCCTAAGCTGGTCCCCATATTCCTCCAGCTGACTGGGCAAATCCAGGCTTCTGACCTGCCTGGAGTCATCCAGCTTGAACTGATAGAAGCCCTGCCCGGAATAGCAATAGAGATAATCCCCGGCTACGGTAAAGGGGCAGGATCCAGCCCCCCTCTCCTCCGTGGAAAAGGCTGTGAGACTTCCTCCTTTTCCTGTGCTTACGTTGTAGGAATATACATTGTCCCCATCCGAATAGTAGAGACAGCCCTCCTCATAGGTTATATTGGCCAGGCTGGTCCAGTCCCTGCCCAGATTGGGCAGACTGCATACCAGTTCTGCCCCCTCTGTCCTGTCCCGGACTGCCTCGTCTCCGCCTGCCCGATCCCAGTCTATTCCGGTTTTGGTCTGGTCACCGGACCGGGCTTGCCAGCGATAGAGGCGGGCATCCTCCTCCTCGTCCACCTCTACATAGTAAAAGGTTCCCTTGTCATACCCCACCAGATAGGAGTCGGACAACTCCGTCAGGGTCTGAAACTGACCCTGTTCCAGATCCAGCTCTATGGCAGCAGAACCGTTGGAGAAGACCACTTTGCTCCCATATTGAAACACATTAGGGGATTCCTGGATGATCCTCATGATAGAAGGGTCTGACCCGGCATCCTCCTCCGTCTGGTCGTATGCCCGGATCTCTTCTGCACTTAAGAGGGTTCCCATCCCATGGTCCCTGGTACCGACCCAGCACAGGTCATAATCCGCCACCAGGGAATCATCCGGCAGAGAATCCAGGGTCAGGGAAGCCTGGGGATCATACCCCCGCCAGCTAAAGTAATAGATCTTGTCCCCGTAGAAGAAGATATTCTGTACCAACCAGCCCGCCGCCTCTTTGTTTAGGAACTTGTCCAGCAGATATTCTGCTTTCTCCGGGTTATAGGCCTGGGCATCCAGCAGGTGCTGGTCCTCTGAGAAATCTTGCCCATCGCTGCGCACGATGATTTCCTCCTCCTCCCCCGGATTCACCAGCACATAGTAGGAATACTGTCCGTCCCAGGCCACAAGGCCGTCCACTTTATGAGAGACAAGGGAAGCCTCTGCCGCCTCCTGCACCCCCTTGCCGGAGAAACCCTGGAAAGCATGCAGCAGGAAGAGGGCAAGAACTGCCCCTGCCGCCCCAGCCCCACAAAGACCGGCCACAAGCGCCTTCCTGGATTTTCCTCGCCGGGGGAGACCCGGCTGTCCTCCCGATTCAGACTGGTCTTCCCCAGGAGAAAGAGAGGGCCCACCCGAAGAATGGGGCGAAGGATTGACGGATAGGTTGTCGGTACAAAACATCGCTAACTCTCCTTTCAAAGCAAGGGCTTGATTTCTTCTTCCATGGTTCTCCTCAGCTCCCCTATGCATTGACTGTAGTACTTGAATTTGGGAAGAGCATTGTCCCGGGAAGCCTTGTAGGCGGCATAATCGATGGTCGCCTTGATGACGCTCTCATTGGGTATCTCCCCGCTGCGGTAATGCCAGGCAGCATAGAGAACATCCTCCCGGGAGGCGAACCAGGTTCGGCAGAAGTCCGACACCACCCGGTCAATGCATTCCTGCCGCATGGTGTCGATGATATGTAAAATGGATTGCCCCCGGTAGCGGTTTTGATCCTGCCGGATCTGGTCCAGCAGTTCTTCCATGAGGGCAGCCACCTTGGGATTCTCCCGGGCCAGTTCCTCCACATATTGGCCGGCCTCCTCCAGCTGTCTCTGCCTCTCCTCCGGGCTGGAGACCTCCCCCTTTTCCTCTGGGTTGACAATATTCTGAATCAGGCCAATGATATATTCATAATCAATCCTGGTCTTACTAAAGGCCAAAAGCTCATAGTCCAGGTTGAGTCCCCCGGAATCCCGGGCGTCTCCGGCTTCTCCCGCCTCCTCCGGTGTGATTCCTCTTCCCTCCTCCGATGGTTCCTCCCCTTCCTCCTGCCAGAGCTCTCCCGCCTGGGCTCTTGCCAGCTTGATCTCCTCCAGGGCATTTTGGTAGACTCCGGCATAGGCCTCATATTCCTCCTGACTCAGCCGGTAGTCCTCCAGCATAGCCTCCTCATAGCAGGTAAAGGACTGAAGCTGGGCAAATAAACGGTCAAAGGACTGGAAGATCCGGGCAAAGATCTTCTTCTCCTTCAAGGACATACCGGGAACCTCCCCGGGGCTGGGGGCAGCCACCCGCAGGGCTGCCAAAGCCTTGCGAAAAGCTGGCTCTACCTCCTCCCATTCAGCCACCAGAGCTACCTTGGTGGAGCCGGCAGAATAAAGGCGAATGGCCTGATCCACACACTTCCGAAAGAGCCGGGGAGCCTGGAAGGTCACGATCTGGCCAAAGGTCTTATTCCGGTCAAAGATGCGGTTGGTCCTGGAAAAGGCCTGAATCAGATCATGGGGACCCATAGGCTGACGATCCATGAAAATCGTGGACAGGCAGGGGGCATCAAAGCCCGTCAGAAGCCGGTCCACCACGATTACCAGATCCAGCTGCCGGCTGCGGTGCTGGTATTTGGGATCCTTTCTGGCCAGGCGCTGGTTGAGATTCTCATTATATTGCTGAATCTGGGAGATATCGAAGGAAGTGCCGAACATCTCATTATAATCCGCCAGAGACTGCTTCATTTTCTCCTGGTTGACAGGGGAGCCCTCTTGATTCTCCGTCAAGGAGTAGGTAATGGCGAATTTGGGAAAATCCGGCAAGACCCGGCGAATCTGCTCCCGGATGACCAGTCCGGTCTGCCCCTTTTTCACCCGGGTCAGGAGGTCATAGTAATGCTGAGCCTGCTGGATAGAGCCGGTGGTCAGCAAAGCCTCATAGGTCTGCCCCTTCCCATTTGGGAAACCCAGCTTATGGGCACACTTATTGAGAATGATATCCAGAACCCCCAGCATATGAGTCTCATTGTCATAGGCGGCGGCCTCCGTCTCCACCTCAATCTCCCCAGGCCCGTCATGCTCCACCTGAAAGCCCAGAACCGCCCCGTCATGGATGGCATTTTGAATGGTATATTTGTGCAAAGCCTCCCCGTAAAGCTCCCGGGTCGTGCGGGGCAGATCTCCCAGCTGGGGATAAGGATTCTCCCCAAACCTGGGGGTTCCGGTGAAGCCATACCAGAGAGAACGGCCGAAAAACCGCTCCAACTCCCGCTTGGTACGGGGGCTTACCGCCCGATGGCATTCGTCCACCAGGAAGGCCACCTTAAGCCCGCGGATCCTCTCATAGTCCGCAGTCCCCTCCTTCAGCCGCTGGCAAACCAGAATCTGCAGCTTCTGAATGGTAGTAACAATCACCTGCCGATCCCCGGACTTGAGCTTCTTCTTCAGGTCATTGACATTCTCCGTAGGATCCACATCGATCAGATCATGATTGGCATAAGCCTGAAAGGCCTGGGTCGTCTGACTGTCCAGATCCTTACGGTCGATGAGGAAAATGGTCTTATCCAGAGCCGGGATATCCATCAGGAGATTTCTGGTAGCCTTATAAGAGGTCAGGGTCTTGCCGGATCCCGTGGTATGCCAGACAAAACCGGATTTTCCCCTCCTGGAAGCCTCACGCAGGGCTTCAATGGCATGGATCTGGTAGGGGCGCAGAAGAATCAGCCTTCTCGCCTTCTGATCCAGAACCGTATAACGGGCAATCATCTCATGAGCCTGGGGGATCTTCAAAAGACTCCCGGCAAAATCCAGCAGATCCGACACCGGCCGATTCTCCCGATCCACCCAGCCACTCATAAATTGGGGCTTAAGCTCCGTGTCCCCGGCAGCCGCAAAATACCTGGTATCCACCCCATTGCTGACCACAAACATCTGCAGGGCCGAGAAAATCCCCCGAAACTTCCCCTCCCCGATATACTTGCGAATCTGACGGAAGGCATCCATGTAAGAATGACTGCGATTCTTCAGCTCAATATGGATCAAAGGCAGGCCATTGATCAGCAGGGTCACATCAAACCTCCGATCCCGCTCCCCTGCGGCCTGATCCCCGCCCGGCGCCGAAGCCCCATATTGGTGGATCACCTCATAGACACTGGAACCACCCGCAATATGCTCCTGATTCAATACCACCAGGTGCAGCCGCTCCATATCCCGCTGGACATGAACCATCACCTTGCCATTCTCCCCCACCAGCCACTCCCCCGCCTTATAAAAAGACGAAAAAGACAGCTGATTCTTCACCTGCTCAAACTCCCCCTCCGTCAAGGGCTGGCCATTCAGACGATCCTTATTATTCTGCTCCAGAATATAGCGAAAATTCCTCCACAGATCCTCCTCCGTCCGCAAATCCCCCCGAAAAGTCCATTGAGACTCCCCATAAACCAGACAGTCAATCAGCCTCTCCTCCATGAACCGCTCCAACTCCGGCATTTTCTCTCCCCCTCATCCCTTTCCAAATCCCTGTCATCCCTTCCCCCATCACGGCTGAAAGCCCTCATACTTCCCCCACCTTTTTCACCGCCAAGTCAAGCTCCAGGTCGTGAAGCCCCCCATAAGCTTTCTTCAAAAAAGACACAGGGATCTTCCTGACAAGCTCCGCACTGGGCAGATTGTAATACCACTGATAATAAGCGTAAAACTCTCCGATCCAAGACGGCATAAACCCTCCCAAAGCCTTGCCCTCCTTCAGACGATAATGTTCCGTTTCGGTGAAATAAGCCCAAAGTTCTTTGGCATCCATTGTATTAACATAGGCTTTTGCTTCATCAATACTCCTTCTTGTTTTGCTTGCCATATAGGTATGAATAAACTCCTCAGTATCCTTATCCGGATATTCCTGCGCCACAAAATCAAAAAGCTTACCCTGGCTCTCCACCACATCGTTTAAATATACTTCTGAATACCCCCGCATCTTCATCACCTCCCAAGCAAACACCCATGGCGGCTGACGCCGCCTCCACCACCTATGAAAGCCAGCTGCTCCGCGCTGCGCGCTCCCGCAGCTGCCGCCGGTATCAACAA
>CAVLCU010000019.1:0-25175 GCA_963661545.1 Lachnospiraceae bacterium
ACTTTTCTTTGAACTTTCGAGGATGTGTTTTACTGTTCAGTTATCAAGGTTCTTCCTGTCTGTCTCACTGTTGTTCCGTGCGACAGCTTATTTATATTACCACAGGCAGAAGCTTTTGTCAACAATTTTTTCAAAATTTTTTATTTTTTTGAAACTATTCTGTTTTCTTCTTCTTCCTTCCTCTTCTTGCCACCGTTTTATTCTCAGCAGCAACTTTGATAGAATACCACCTTGTCTCTCAAAAGTCAAGGGGTTTTTTATTTTTTTCTACAAATGTGATGGCTTCCCTGATATTCTCCACAGGCACTAACTTTATCTTCCTATTTTCCCTCGTGGGAAGGCCCTTCATACATACCTTGGGCAGGATGACCGTCTCAAAGCCCAGCTTTTCTGCCTCCTGTACCCGTTGTTCCGCCATGCTTACCGACCGTACCTCGCCGCTGAGTCCTACCTCGCCAAATACTACCGTTTTTTCATCCATGGCCAGATCCTTGTGGCTGGAGGCAATGGCCAGGAGAATCCCCAGATCCACTGCCGGTTCTGTCATCTTAATGCCGCCGGCAATATTAATATAGGCATCGCAGGCAGACAGATTCATCCTGGCTCTTTTCTCCAGTACCGCCATCAACAGGTTCACCCGGTTAAAATCCGTTCCATTGGCTGTTCTCCGGGGAATTCCGAAATTACTCCTGCAGACCAGAGCCTGAATCTCAATCATAATAGGACGGCTTCCCTCCATGGAGCAGGCTACCACAGAACCGGATGCCCCTGCAGGTCTGCCCTCCAGCATAAATTCAGAAGGATTCTCTACCTCCATCAAGCCTTCCTGCCTCATCTCGAAGACACCGATTTCGTTGGTGGAACCAAAGCGATTCTTTACCGCCCGCAGGATGCGGTAGGAGACATGGCGATCCCCCTCGAAATAGAGGACGGTGTCTACCATATGTTCCAGGACACGGGGACCGGCCACATTGCCGTCCTTGGTTACATGACCCACAATAAAAATGGGAACCTGCATGCCCTTGGCGATCCGAAGCAGGACTCCTGTGGCCTCTCTCACCTGGGAAACACTTCCGGGGGAGGAGGGTATTTCCTCCTTATACATGGTTTGGATAGAATCTATGACTACTGCCCCAGGCTCCTGGCTTTCGATGCAGGCGCCAACCTTATCCAGGCTGGTTTCGCATAGAAGCTTCATGCCCTTTTGGAAACTCCCGATCCGGACTGAGCGCATTTTAATCTGCTGCAGAGACTCCTCCCCGGAGACATAGAGAATGGTCTTGCCGGATTCTGCCAGCTGCCTGCAGACCTGCAGCAGGAGGGTGGACTTGCCGATGCCGGGATCTCCCCCCACGAGAATCAGAGAGCCGGGGACGATTCCTCCCCCCAAAACCCGATCCAGCTCCCCCATGCCTGTCTTGATCCGACTTCCTTCCTCCAGGCTGATTTCATCCAGGCTGACAGGCCTTTGGGCAGCCTGACCCGATTTGCCGGCAGCTGTCTTCTTGCCGGTGGCAATTTTTTCTTCTACAAAGGTATTCCATTGGTGACAGCCGGGGCATTGTCCCATCCATTTACTGGATTCATATCCGCAGCTTTGACAATAAAAGATGGTTCGCTTATCCTTGACCATCCCTCTCCCTCCTCTTTTCCGGGTTCTCCTATCTGGTACAGAAAAGGCTGCCGCATAGCAGCGACAGCCGAATCTCTGGTGCATTCTTTCGAAAGCAGCAAAGCATAGACACAGAAGGAGGCTTCCCTCATTCTACGATGCTAATCTGCACCTTTACCTGCTCAGCCTTTTCCAGCTCCACACTAAAGGAGAGCTTACCCCCCAGACCTGTGGTCATATGGCCCACATTCACTCCGTCCAGAATTACCTTATACTCGGTGTCTTCTTCCATCCCCAGAGTGATCTGAGCATCCTCTGCCCCCTCTACCGTGAATTCCATACCGCCATCTTGGGTCTTCAGATCCGTCACAGCTGTTCCGGGAACAGACTCATAAACAAAGGTGTCATTTCGTTCCAGCTTCGTCATCTCATGATAGGTCTTTACCTTATAGAGATCTCCCTGATATTCAAAGTCCGCCAGTTTTGTCTTCTTCTCCAACTCATAATTGCCAAAACTAATGCCTCCATCCTCCTCTGTGCGGAGCAATTCTTCGATCACTGACATAATTCATGTCCTCCCAGGAATGTCTTTTTCTCTTCGCATTTTTGATTATATATCATTTTTATTGCCTTTACCACTATTTATTTGGGAGAAGGGAAAATGTTTTTGGTTCTTTGCGGAAAAAGGCCGCAGGCCTTCTCTCATTTCGATGGCGTCGTAAAGGTTATGGTTTGTTGATGCAGACCAATGGAAACCGGATCTCCCTTTTTCAGTTGACCGGACAGGATTTTCTCAGCCAGGGGATCCTCCAGCTTACTTTGGATGGCCCTTTTGAGGGGACGGGCGCCATACTTGTTGTCGAAGCTGGTACTAATGAGATATTCCTTTACCTGGCGACTGATACGCAGGGGCATATCCATCTGATCCCGGCTTCTTTTCTCCAGATCCTTCAAAAGGATATTGACAATCTGCCGCATATCCTCCCGGGTCAGGGAGTGGAAGACTAGGATATCATCGATCCGGTTCAGGAATTCCGGCTTAAAGGTTCGCCGAACCTCTTCCATCACCTGGCCCTTCATATATTCATAATCCTTCTTCTCATCTTCCTGGGACAGGAAGCCCAGCCGTCTGGGCTCTATAATAGACTGGGCGCCGGCATTGGAGGTCATAATGATACAGGTTTGCCTGAAATCCACCTTCCTCCCCTGGGCATCGGTAATATGCCCGTCATCCAGAACCTGGAGCAAAATGTTAAATACATCCGGATGAGCCTTTTCTATCTCGTCAAAAAGAAGAACGCTGTAGGGATTACGCCTTACCTTTTCCGACAGCTGGCCGCCCTCCTCGTAACCCACATAGCCGGGGGGAGAACCAATAAGCTTAGAAACGCTGTGTTTCTCCATATATTCTGACATATCGACCCGAATCATGGCCTGTTCACTGCCAAAGACAGCTTCTGCCAGAGCCTTGGACAATTCGGTCTTGCCCACTCCTGTGGGACCCAAGAAGAGGAAGGAGCCGATGGGTCGCTTGGGATCCTTTAAACCAACCCTTCCCCGGCGAATGGCCCGAGCTACCGCTTCCACCGCCTCCTCCTGCCCCACAATCCGCTTGTGGAGAATCTTTTCCAGGCTTGCTAAGCGTTTGGATTCGGATTCCTTCAGGCGTTCCACCGGAATCTTGGTCCATCCGGCAACGGTAGCCGCGATGCTTTCCTCCGTGACCTGCAGCTTCTTATCCCTGCATTTTTTCTCAAAACGGGATCGCTCCGCCTCCAACTGCTTCTGTATCTCTCCTTGCCGCTGGTGAAGAGCCCGGGCAGTTTCAAAATCTCCTCCCCGGATGGCAGCTTCCTTATCCTGCAGCAAGGCTTGCAATTCCTCTTCCCCCCGCCGCAGGCTTTCCGGCGTCTTGTATCCTGCAAGGCGTACCCGGGCTGCAGCCTCATCCATCAGATCTATGGCCTTATCCGGCAGAAAGCGGTCATTGATATATCGGATACTCATCTTGACCGCCGTCTGCAGGGCTGCATCTGTGATCTCCACCCCATGATGCTTCTCATAAGAGGGCCGCAGTCCCTTCAGGATCTCCAAAGCCTCTTCCTGGGTGGGTTCTTCCACCATAAGTGGTTGGAAACGGCGTTCCAGAGCTGCATCCTTTTCAATATATTTGCGATATTCATCCAGGGTGGTGGCTCCGATCAGCTGGATCTCCCCTCTGGATAGGGAGGGTTTTAGAATGTTGGAGGCATCCAGGGCTCCCTCGGCTCCTCCGGTTCCAATGATCGTATGAAGCTCATCCAGGAAAAGAAGGACATTCTTATTCTCCCTCACTTCATGTACCACTTTCTTGATCCGCTCCTCGAATTCTCCTCTATACTTGGAACCGGCCACCATGCCGGACAGATCTAGCACCACTACCCGTTTTCCTGCCACACTATCCGGAACCAGACCCCATACAATCCGCTGAGCCAGTCCCTCTGCGATGGCTGTCTTGCCCACTCCGGGTTCTCCGATGAGACAGGGATTGTTCTTGGTTCTCCGGCTGAGGATCTGAATCAGGCGTTCGATCTCCTGGTCTCTTCCCACCACCGGATCCAGCTTGCCCTGGCGAGCCATCTCTGTCAGATCCCTGCTGTAATGATCCAAGGTCGGGGTGGCAGTCCCCCCGCTATTCTTCAGGGGCTGACCCGATTCCTCCTGGTAGAGTCTTTCCTCCTCCCCCATGGCGGTCATCAGACTGGCATACATTTTCTGAATATTGACCCCCATCGTATAGAGCAGGCGAGTTCCCACACAATCCGCTTCCCGAAGCATGGCCAAAAGGATATGCTCCGTTCCTATGTATTCCTGGTCCGTGGCGGCCGCCTCCTGGGCAGCCATCTCCAGCACATGAGCCGCCCGAGGAGTATAATCCGGCTCTTCCGTCGTTGCCACTGTCCTCTCCGGCGCAATCAGGCGGTCAATCAATTCCATGAGCCGTCCTTCCTCCACCTCATACTCTGCCAGAACCGTACCTGCTGTTCCCTGCATTTCCTTCACAAGACCCACCAGCAGATGCTCCGTGCCTATATAGCTATGGTGATGCTGACCGGCGGTCTTCTCTGCAATCGTAAGGGCACTCTGTGCCTGTGCAGTATAGGTTACTCCCATAGATATTCTCCCTGTCGTCTGGTTCTAATTGTACGCTCCGTATATCTCGTCCACCAGCTGGTGGATCTCCTGGCCGGATATATTCATACAGGCTGCCTTGGCCAAAATCACCTGAAGGCCTTCCTTGATCTCCTCCAGCGCATACAGCCTGTCGGCATCAATTCGTATTACCGCTCCCTGGCGGCGATCCATGGCCAGGATGCCCTCCTGCCGCAGCATACTGTAGGCCTTGTTGACCGTATGCATATTAATGCCGATATGGCTGGCCATCTGGCGGACGGAAGGCAGGGCATCTCCCTCCTGCAGCCGGGCGGTGGCAATGCTCAAAATAATCTGGTTTCGAAGCTGTATATAAATAGCCTCTTCGCTATTAAAATCGATCTGAATCGTCTCAAATTGCATAACTGCATCCTTTATTCTGGAAGGGTTGATAAGTAGCCCGGTAGGACGGATTGTTGATACCGGCGGCAGCCAAGGGAGCACGTTAGTGCGAAACAGCTGGCTTTCATAGACGGCGGAGGCGACGTCAGCCACCATGGACGTTTATCTATAAAAAGCCGCTTTCATGCTGAAAAGCGGCTTTTTGTCAACAATTCTTCTCATAAATGATCTTCAGACCCTTCAGCATCAGATCATCATCCAATATAATCTCCCTCTTACAATGGGGTACAATGGCATCCGCCAAACCACCTGTGGCTACAATGGTGCAGGTCTCTCCCAATTCCTCTTCAATCCGATCGATCAGACCATCCAGGATGGCAGCATTGCCATATATCATTCCGCTTTTCATGCTGTCTATGGTATTGCTTCCGATGACCTTGCGGGGGGGCTCCAGACCGATCTGCTGAAGCAGGGAGGTATGGGATACCAAAGAATCCAGGGCTGTCCTGACTCCCGGCACAATCATCCCCCCGATATATTGGCGCTTTTGGTTGATGACACAAACCGTTGTGGCAGTTCCCATATCGATGATAATCAAAGGAACCGGATGGTCTGCCAGGGCAGCCACAGAATCTACCAAAAGATCGCTTCCCAGCTGAGCGGGATTGTCAATGAGGATGTTCAAGCCCGTCTTAAGCCCGGGTCCTACGATCTTAACCGGAAATCTCACCAGCTTCTCCACGGCGCATTGGAGAACCTCGGTAATCTGAGGAACCACGGAGGAAATAATGCCGCCCTCCAGGTCGCACTCCCTAATCTCATGGATCTCCAGGATATTCTTCAGGGTAATGGCATACTCCACCTCTGTTTTCTTCCAGTCTGTGGAAATCCTCTCAGTAAAACAGATCTCTTCCCCGTCAATGCAGCCTACCACAATATTACTATTGCCTACGTCTATCGCTAAAATCATATGGCATTGTCCTTATCTGCCGCAGCAGTACTTATATTTTTTCCCGCTTCCGCAGGGACAAGGATCATTCCTTCCGATCTTCTTGCCTTTTACAATGGTGCCGGACCTCTTCTGCTCCAGATAGAGTTCCTTTCTCTTCTCCGCCGTAAAGATGTCTTCCCAGGCCGGGAGCTCATAGAGCCACTCTGCCTTGGCATCTACCATATTCTTGTAGAGGCTTTCCTTGTCAAAGGCCAGACTTACCTCGGTATCCTCCGTCATCTCTTCAATGGGATTGGGTGTCTTCAGGCTGTCATTGATTCCGTCCAGGAAGCCTGTCATGGTCATGATATCCGTCCCATATTGGTCAGCCAGACCCTTCACGGTTCCTCTTACCTCTGTATCCGGAGCCGCTAAAAGCTTTTCGTAAATGCCCTGTTCTACCTGAAAATAGTCATTCCACAGCTTCTGCAGCTGGTTCTTATCTGCCTCCTGATTGTAGGCAAGACTTCTCCAATCTTCCAACAAACTCATTGTACTTCTACCTCTCTGTCATTCTTCCGTAAAATCTCCGGGCTGGTCTCCCCCTGTCGGATGTGCCCGGCTCTGGGGCTCCTGTCAGCCTCCCCGGAACCTCTATAGTATATAAGAAGGGCCGCAAAAAAGCAAGTATGCTATTCCTCACCGGCAGCCTCTTTTTGCAATACCTCCACCAGGGTTCCTTCGATCCTATGCTCCCGAACCTCTATCACCTTGATGTGGAGTCCGTCTGCTTCCAATTCAAATTGACTGCCGTCTGCCGGTATGAAGCCCAGCTGACCGAAGATGTAGCCGCCGAAGGTGTCACATTCCTCCGCCTCCAGCTTCCGATCCAGAGCCTTCTCCACGTCATCGATAGGGGTCACCCCCTGAATCTTCCAGACATGGTCGGAAATCTGCTCAATCTCCTCCGGCTTCTCCTCCTCATCCTCCTCTGCCAGGTCCCCTACCAGCTGCTCAATGAGATCCCGCAGGGTAACGATGCCGTTCATCCCGCCATATTCATCCAGAACCACCGCAAAGTAATTGCCGCTCTTCTTCATATTGCGAAAGAGCTGATCCGCCTTGAGATTCTCCGGCACAAATTGCGCCGGCCGGATCGCCTGTTCCAGCAATACCTCCTTGCCGCTGTCATGCAGGCGAAAATAATCCTTGGCACTTAAGATCCCCCGGATATCGTCCACACTTTCCCCGCAGACCGGGAAGAAGGAATGACGGCTTTCGTGGATCGTCTCCTCCCATTCCTCCAGGGAATCATCTGCCCACAGGAGGGAAACATCAGTTCGATGGGTGCAGATCTCGTCCACAGAGATATCATCGAATTCAAAGACATTCTGAATCATCTCTTTTTCATCGGTATCTATGGCACCCTTTTCGCTGCCGGCGTCCACCATCATGCGGATCTCTTCCTCTGTTACCTCATTCTCCTCCTCATTGGGATCCACCCGCAGAAGGCGAAGCACCCCATTGGTGGAGACGGTAAGCAAGGCCACCAGGGGAGCGAAAATCTTCGAGACAACGGATAGCATCCCCGCCATCCCCAGAGCCAGCTCCTCTGTCTTCTTCATCGCCAGCCGCTTGGGAACCAGCTCTCCGAAGATCAGGGTAAAATATGACAAAACAACGGTAATCAGGATAACTGCCACCGCCTGGGGAATGTAAATGCCAAGCTGCGCCAACCCTGCCACCAGATCCGAGGCAAAGTTATCTGCCGCAAAAGCACTTCCCAAAAAGCCAGCCAGAGTGATTGCCACCTGAATGGTTGCCAAAAATCTGGCCGGAATCTCCGTCAGCTTCTGCAGCTTCAGGGCTCTCTTATCCCCTTCCGCCGCCAGCTTCTCCAGCTTGGTGGCATTCATGGAGATTACGGCAATCTCCGCGCAGGCGAATACCGCATTCAAGGCAATCAAAACAATCTGTAACAAGACGGGCCATATCCAAGGGTCACTGTCCAAAATTCATTCCTCCCATTCATTCATGCAAGTTAATAACTCTCCATATTATAATATAAACCCTTCCCCTATGTCAACTTTTCCAACTTTTCTGCTCCTGATTATGGTTTGGGTGTCAAAACACCCAAACCAATCTTTATCAAAAAAACTCCCTTGCCCCATTGCGGCAGCGGAGTTTTTTTGATTTATGGGCATGAGGACTAGCCCGCCCTACTGCTGCATCCGCCCCACCGGCGGTCTAGTCCGTCCTGTTTGGATTGTTTCTTTCGCTTACTGTGGGGTTGGCCGCTCAGCGATCCGGCATCCCCATCCTACCTGAAGTAGTCCACCCCGGATTCGAAGATCCGCAGATCCTGCTCCCCCAGGATATTGATGGCCACGCCATCTCCCCGCCGCTCAGAATGGGCCATCTTGCCCAGGACTCTCCCGTCCGGGCTGGTGATTCCCTCAATGCCCATATAGGATCCGTTGATGTTCCAATACTCATCCTCGCTGATGACACCCTCCGGATCGCAATAGCGGGTGGCTACCTGCCCCCCGGCCAGCAGCTTTTGCAGGCATTCCGGACTGGCAACGAAGCGTCCCTCCCCGTGGGAGGCAGGATTGGTATAGACACCCCCTAAGTCTGCCTGGGCCAGCCAGGGAGAAAGCTTGGAAACCACCTTCATATAAGCCATCTTGGAGATATGGCGTCCGATGGTATTGAAGGTCAAGGTGGGAGATTCCGGTGTCTGACCGGTGATATGACCCTCCGGCACCAAGCCCAGCTTGATCAAAGCCTGGAAGCCGTTGCAGATTCCCAGGGCAAGGCCATCTCTTTCCTGGAGCAGCTTCTCCACTGCCTCCCTGATCTTGGCATTCTGGAAGGCGGTGGCGAAGAACTTGGCGGATCCGTCCGGCTCATCTCCTGCGGAAAAACCACCAGGGAACATGATGATCTGGGCCTGGCCAATGGCCTTCTCGAAGCATTCTACGGAATCCCGGATATCCGCAGCCGACAGATTGCGGAAGACCCGGGTTATTACCCTGGCGCCAGCATGTTCAAAGGCTCTGGCGCTGTCATACTCGCAATTGGTTCCCGGGAATACGGGAATAAATACCGTAGGCTGTCCCACCTTATGGCTGCAGATATGGATATTCTCTGCCCCATAAAGCACATTCTCTGCAGGGCATGCACATGCTGCTTCCTTCCCCGAAGCTCCTGACCTGGTCTTGAAGACCTTTTCCAGGGTTCCCTGCCAGGCGGCCAGGGCCTCCTCCAAGCTGATGTGGCAGTCTCCGCAGGTGAAACAAGCCTTGTCCGTCACCTGACCGATCTCCAGGCAGGGAACCAGAAGCTGGGTCACCTGGTCTGCCGGAACTTCGCAGATCAGATCCCCCAGATGGGGGGCAAAGAGGTCTTCCTGGCTGACCTGATCCGGGAAGAGTTCCACTCCCAGTCCGTTGCCGAAGGCCATCTGGCTGACCGCAGAGGGGATTCCCAGACGATCCAGGGCATAGGCTGCCTTTACCCGGCCCTCCTGCATATCCTGGTGGAGCTTGCCATAGATCTCCATAACCTCCTGGTAAATGGGAAGGTCATAGGAATCCCCGGGAATGTGGATCCAAACCAGCTTATCCCCTGCCTCCTTCAGCTCCGGGGTGATGACATCCTGAACCTTGGCCACATCCACGGCGAAGGATACCAGGGTAGGGGGCACATCGATATCGTTGAAGGTTCCTGACATGCTGTCCTTCCCTCCGATGGAGGGCAGGCCAAAGCCCATCTGAGCGGCATAAGCCCCCAAAAGAGCGGCAAAGGGCTGGCTCCAGCGGCTGGGGTCTTCTGTCATCCGACGGAAATACTCCTGGAAGGTAAAGCGAATCTTCCGGTAATCGCCCCCTGCTGCTACGATACGGGCAATGGATTCCACCACGGCATAGACCGCCCCGTGATAGGGGCTCCAGCTGGAAATATAGGGATCAAAGCCATAGCTCATCATGGTAACCGTATGGGTGGTGCCCTGAGCCACCGGCACCTTGGCTACCATGGCCTGGGTCTGGGTCAGCTGATATTTCCCGCCGTAGGGCATAAGAACACTGGCGGCGCCGATGGAGGAATCGAACATCTCCACCAGACCCTTCTGGGAGCAGCCATTCAGGTCTGCCAGGGTCTGCAGCCATTTCTCCCGGACGGAAGGGCTGGCAGTCCCATGGGCTGACCGACCCTCCATGGCAGAGCCATCAGAAGGAGCCGTCTCCCAGGCAGAGGTTTTCAGGGTATTGCCCTCTCTGGAGGGAATCTCTACATAGACATCCGTCTCCTGGTGAGCACCGTTGGTGTCCAAAAAGGCCCTGGACAGGTCTACGATGGTCTTGCCCCTCCATTGCAAAACCAGACGAGGCTCCTTTGTTACCACTGCCACCTTGACAGCTTCCAGATTCTCCTCTGCCGCATATTGGAGGAAGAGGTGGGCATCCGCCGGATCCACTACCACTGCCATCCGTTCCTGAGATTCGGAAATGGCTATCTCCGTCCCGTCCAGACCCGCATATTTCTTAGGTACCTTATCCAAATCGATGCGAAGACCATCTGCCAGTTCCCCGATGGCAACGGAGACGCCGCCAGCCCCGAAATCATTGCATTTCTTGATGATTTTGCTGACCTCTTCCCGGCGGAACATTCTCTGGATCTTCCGTTCGGTAGGGGCATTTCCCTTCTGTACCTCTGCCCCACAGGTCTCCAGGGAGGAGGTGGTATGGACCTTGGAGGAACCGGTAGCGCCGCCGATGCCGTCCCGGCCGGTACGGCCTCCCAGCAAAATGATGATATCTCCAGGATCGGAATTCTCCCGGATGACAGCCCTTCTGGGGGCAGCCCCCATAACGGCTCCGATTTCCATCCGCTTGGCCACATAATTAGGGTGGTAGATCTCCTTTACATAGCCGGTGGCCAGACCGATCTGGTTGCCATAGGAGCTGTAACCCCTGGCTGCCCCCCGGGTCAGGTTCTTCTGGGGCAGCTTACCCTTGAGGGTCTCCTTGGCCGGCCGGGTGGGATCTGCAGCCCCGGTGACCCGCATGGCTTGGTAGACATAGGTCCGCCCGGACAGGGGATCCCGGATGGCTCCTCCCAGGCAGGTGGCAGCCCCTCCGAAGGGCTCAATCTCTGTGGGATGGTTATGAGTCTCATTCTTGAAGTTGATCAGCCATTCCTCTTCCTTGCCATCCACATCCACCGGCACCACGATGCTGCAGGCATTGATCTCATCGGACTCCTCCTGGTCCTGCAGCTTGCCCTGGGCCTTCAGCTGCTTCATAGCCAGGAGAGCAATGTCCATGAGACAGACAAACTTGTCCGTCCGCCCCTTGTAGAGCTCTTCTCTGGCTGCCAGATAATCCTGATAGGTCTGGTAGATGGGTTCCCTGTAATCGCCTTGGCCAAATTCCACCTTCTTAAGTTCCGTAGAAAAGGTGGTATGGCGGCAATGATCCGACCAATAGGTATCCAAAACCCGGATCTCCGTGACAGAGGGATCTCTCTTCTCTTCCTGGCGGAAATAGGTCTGGATATGAAGAAAATCCTGGAAGGTCATGGCCAGATTCAGGCTGGTATAGAGGTCCTGAAGCTGGTCCTGAGCCATATCTGAAAAACCCTCAAAATATTTCACATCCTCCGGCTCCGGAAATTGCATCTGCAGGGTCTCTGGCTTGTCCATACCGGTCTCTCTGGAATCCACCGGATTAATGCAATGATGCTTGATGGCCTGGAGTTCCTCCGGGCTCACCTCCCCCTGGATCACATAGGTGGTGGCCGACCGAATCACCGGCTCCTCGCTTCCCTTCAGGAACTGGATGCATTGGACGGCAGAATCCGCCCGCTGGTCAAACTGTCCCGGCAAAAATTCTACCGAAAAAATATGGGAGTTTTCCTCCACCGGAAAGCTTTCCTGATAAAGCAGATCCACCGGTGGCTCCGCAAAGACAACGCTGCAGGCCTTGTCAAAGATCTCAGGACTGATATTCTCCACATCATAGCGGATCAGGATCCGGACTCCCGTCACCTTCTTGATATCCAGATAATGCTTGATCTCATGCTGCAAATCCTTGGCCGCAACGGCAAACTCCGGCTTCTTCTCTACATACACTCGTCTGACTGCGCTCATCTTACCATCCTTTCTGTAATGGCTGCCCCATGTCTATTCCTATGATAGTTCCATCTTAACACGTCAGTTTTCATTAGTAAAATTAATATGATTAATGTCTTTTATTACTTTGACTTATCATTCATAAAAAATTAAGTTTACCTCCGGGCATTTTTGATGTACACTTAGGGGCAGGAGGTAGGGATATGCTTTTGACGCTCTTGATTCTTTTGATTGCCCTGGTCTTATTATTTTTCTTTTATCTGTGGGCGATTCATCCGAACCCCTCTAGAAGGTCGGAATGCCTGAACTATGGCAAATGGGATTTTGCCCATAGGGGGCTATGGAATATGGCCGAGGGGATTCCGGAGAATTCTCTGCCGGCCTTTCAAAGAGCCGCGGAAAGGGGATTTGCCATTGAACTGGATATCCACCTCACTGCGGACGGGGAGCTGGTGGTCTTTCACGATGACACCCTGAAGCGCATGTGCGGAAGGGATGGGATCATTGAATCTCTGACCTACCGGGAGCTGGCCGGCTTTCGGCTCCTGGATACGGATTATGGCATTCCCCGCCTGTCGGAGGTTCTGGCTCTGGTAAGGGGACGGGTTCCTCTTCTGATCGAATTAAAGCTTCCCTCCCGGGATCTGCGCCTGTGTGCCAGACTTCTGGAGGATCTGAAGGATTATCAGGGACGCTATCTCATCGAATCCTTCAATCCCTTCGGTCTTCATTGGTTCCGCAAGCACTGTCCCCATGTCCTGCGGGGGCAGCTGGCGGCTCGCTACTCCCCTTCCAGGGGATTGGATGCAGCCCTGAAGTTCTGCTCTACCAGCCTTCTGGTCAATTGCCTCAGCCGGCCGGATTTTATCTCCTATAATTATCAGGACGCCACAGGCCTGGGCTTTCGGCTCAACCAGAAGCTCTACCGGATACCGATCTTTGTCTGGACCGTGCGGTCCCGACTGGCTTATCCTACCTGCAAGAGGAATTTTGGTACCGTCATCTTCGAGAACTTTCTGCCTGGTTCCGACAGCTGAAGGCTTGACTTCCTTCCTGGGATATGACATACTGTGCGAGAACAGGGAAGGCTCCCGATAAAGACCGGCTTTCTTTTATGATGATGTGATTATGATGACGGCTGCAAGGACAGTCATAGATGTTATAACGACAGTTGGACTGCCAGGATACCTGACTTGGCAGCATGGAGGGGTAGACTCTTGAAATGGCTTAGAATGCGCAAGCGCAAATGTTTGGTTCCTATCTATATGGTCTTTTACCTGCTTTCCTTCCGTTTTCTGGAAAAGCACGTGACCACCGATTATCATGTGATCACCTCACCCTTGGACAAGTATATTCCTTTTTGTGAGTTTTTTGTCATTCCCTATTATCTCTGGTTCGCCTATATGACGGCGGTGCTGGTCTATTTTATCTTCTTTGGCGCCAGCATCCAGGAATATAACCAGCTGGCCTTTAGCCTGGGCATAGGAATGACCGTTTTTCTGCTGATCTCCCTGGTCTATCCCAACGGACTGCACCTGCGGCCTGAGATCTTTCCCAGGGATAATTTTCTGACCCGCTGGGTGGCAGTCCTCTACCGCACGGATACCCCTACCAATGTATTTCCCAGCATCCATGTCTTTAATTCGGTAGCCGCCTACCTGGCCATCCGCCGGTGTCAGGCTCTGAAGAAGAGACAGGGAATCCAGCTTGCTTCTTTGATTTTATCTATCCTGATTGTACTCTCTACCATGTTCCTGAAGCAGCATTCCTTCACCGATGTAACGGCTGCCCTCCTGATGAACTTTGTACTCTATGTGGTCATCTACCGGCCGGTATGGCTCTTTGCCCCGGCCGGCAGTAAAATAACCACCGACTAAGGTTTTCCAGGCTTTTCCCTGTTTATGGTTGCTTTTCCAGTTTGGCGAAGGAGGCAAACATCTTCTTCCTTCCCACCCGGTCGAATTCCACCGTCACTTCATAATCTTTTCCGCCGTCTGCAATATCTGTCACGGTACCCAGGCCAAAACGGACGTGACGGACCCGATCCCCCAGGCCATAGTCCAGCTTGCTGGCCTTTTGGACGGTAAACTCCCTCTGCTGATAGAGCCCTGCCGGAAAGGGTCTGATCTTTCCCTGTAAGCTTCCTCTTAGAAGAGGATGGGAAGGGGAGGCATCCTGTTTTGTCGGCTGTCTGTCTCTTCCCAGCTCCACCAGTTCCCGGGGGATCTCCCGGACAAAGCGGGAGGGCTTAAAATATTGGTATTCTCCCCGGATCATCCTGGCCTGGGCAGCGGTCATGGTCAGACTCTTCCGGGCACGGGTGATGCCCACATAGCACAGCCGCCTTTCCTCTTCCATCTCAGAAGGATTTCCTGCATGGACGGACATGGCTCCCGGGAAGATCCCATCCTCCATTCCTGCCATATATACGTGGTCAAATTCCAGTCCCTTGGCACTGTGGAGGGTCATCATCAGGACATATTCCCCATTTTCCTCCAGATTGTCAATGTCTGCCACCAGGGCAACCTCCTGGAGAAAGCCGCTGAGACTGGGATTCTCAGCAGAAGCCTGATAGTCGGCTGCCTTGGACACAAGCTCATCCAGGTTCTCCAGCCGGGCCTTGGCCTCATCGGTATTCTCTGCCCTCAATTCTTCGGCATAACCGCTCTCCTCCATGATTTTCTCCAGCAGCTTCTCCACTCCCAGATATTCCTCCTGGGACCGCAAGGTCTGGATGAAGGTGGTAAAAGCCTTGATCTTGTTCAGAGCTCTCCCCAATCCCGCCACCTGATCTGCCTCCAGAAGGGCATCGTAGAAGCTGATGTCCGAGGCAGCGGCATGGTCTGCCACCCGATTGAGTGTAGTGGCGCCGATCCCCCGGCGGGGTACGTTGATGATGCGCTGGGCTGCCAGATCATCCTGGCCATTGTCCACGGTTTTCAGGTAAGCCAGCATATCCTTGATCTCTTTTCTGGCATAGAAATTCACCCCGCCCACCAGCTTATAGGGCAGGTTGGCCAGCATGAACTTCTCCTCGAAAAGGCGGGACTGGGCATTGGTCCGGTAGAGAATGGCAAAATCGCTATAAGTGCCCTCTCCCCTCCTAACCCGGTCCCTAATATTTCCTGCCACATATTCCGCCTCTTCAAAGGCATTGGCAAATTGGCGAAAATGGAGGGGCTGCCCCTTCTCATTTTCCGTCCACAGTCTTTTGACCTTCCTGCCCTGATTGTGGCGGATCACTTCATTGGCAGCATCCAGGATATTCTGGGTGGAACGGTAATTCTGCTCCAGACGGATAACCTGGGCATCCGGGAAAAAGAGCTCAAAGCCCAGGATATTACCAATGTCAGCTCCCCGAAACTTGTAGATGGACTGGTCGTCATCTCCCACCACGCAGAGATTGCGGTACTTCCTGGCCAGGAGATGGACAAATTGAAATTGAACCGCGTTGGTATCCTGATACTCATCGATGAGAATATAACGAAACCGCTCCTGATAGCTGGCCAGCACCTCCGGCTCCTGGCGGAAGAGCTCCACTGTCTTCCAGAGCAGATCATCAAAATCCAGGGCATTATTCTTCTTCATCTGGGTCTGATATTCCCGGTATATCTGGGCAATCTGCTTCTTTTCCCAGCCTTTGGCATTCTTCTCATATTGATCCGGCGTAATCATCTCATTCTTGGCAGCCGAGATCTGGGCCAGGATTGCCTTCTCCCTATAGAGCTTGGGATCCAGCTCCAGACGCTTCACAATTCCCTTGATCACCGCCTTGCTGTCGTCTGTATCGTAGATGGTAAAATGATTCTCATAGCCAATGCGGTCGATATAACGCCGCAGGATACGCACGCAGCTGGAATGGAAGGTGGATACCCAGATGCTTTCCGACCCCATTCCCACCAGGGCATCCACCCGTTCCCGCATCTCCCGGGCTGCCTTGTTGGTAAAGGTAATGGCCATGATATTCCAGGGCGCCACCTGTTTTTCCTGGATCAGATAGGCAATCCGATGGGTCAAAACCCTGGTCTTGCCGGAACCGGCTCCGGCAAGGATCAGCAGGGGACCCTCTGTGCACAAAACCGCCTTCTTCTGTTCCGGGTTCAGACTGTCATAAATAGACCCCATGTTACAACTCCTTTCAGCTCAGCAGCATCCGATCATTGTCCATGTCATGACCTGTATCCGCCTTGAAGCGGCGAACCAGATCCTCCACGGTCATGGATCTTCGTTCCTGGCCGGACAGATCCAGAACAATCCTGCCCTTGGCCATCATCAAGGTTCGATTGCCCAATTCCAGCGCCTGGTGCATGTTGTGGGTAACCATGAGGCAGGTGATTTCATGTTCCTCCACGATATGCCGGGTCAGCTTCAGAACCTTTTCTGCGGTTCCCGGATCCAGGGCAGCGGTATGCTCATCCAGCAGCAGGAGCTTGGGGGGTTCCAGAGTAGCCATCAAAAGGGTCAGAGCCTGGCGCTGACCGCCGCTGAGCAGACCCACCGGCTGCCGCATCCGGTTCTCCAGCCCCATATCCAGCAGGCTCAGCCTTTCCCGAAAAAGATCCCTGTCCCTCCGGGAAAGACGGCTGAAAGGAGCAGCCCCCCGGGAGGCCCGCAGATGGGCCAGGGCCAAATTCTCCTCTATGGTCATATGGGGAGCTGTTCCCCGCAGGGGATCCTGAAAAAGCCTGCCAATCACCCGGCTGCGCCGGTGCTCCGGCTGAAAGGTGATATCCTCCCCACCCAGGCAGATACTGCCCTGGTCTGCATAAAAACTTCCTGCTATCAGATTCATGAGGGTAGATTTGCCGGCGCCGTTGGAACCGATGACAGATACGAAATCTCCCTTCTTCAGGTACAGACTCAGATCCGACAAGGCCCTTTTCTCGTTTACCGTCCCCGGATGGAAGGTCAAAGAAATATGATCTACCTCCAGCATATTCCTGGCTTCCTTTTCCCCTGTGACCATATCACTTGCCTCCTTTCCCCTGGGCTGCCTTCCATTTCTTCTTCCGAAGGGCAGCTGCCCGTTTCATGGAAGGCATGGCGATGGCCAGGGCCACGATAATGGCCGTCATCAGCTTCAGGCATTCGATGGGAATGATCCCGCTCTTGAGAATGGTCGCATAGATAAAGCGATAAATCACGCTTCCCACAATGACCGCCAGAACTCCTTGCAGGGTGGACCCCTTGCCCACCACCGTCTCTCCTATGATAAGGCAGGCCAGGCCGATAACCACAATGCCGGTTCCCCCGTTGATGTCCGCCGTTTTTTGCAAATGGCCCACCACAGCGCCGGACAAGGCGGTAAAGGCATTGGCAATACACAGACCCACGGTTACGGTAAAGGCCGGATTGATGGAAGAAGCCCGCACCATATCCCGATTATCACCGGTAGCCCGAATCGACAGGCCCATGCGGGTTCCCATAAACCAGATCAGAAAAAGTCCGGCCAGAACCGTGATGGAGGCTGCCAGAACCAGCTCATACCAGCTGCCCCCTATCCCCGTTTTCCGAAACAGGGTAAAGACAGTCTCCTGCTTCAGGAGACTGACATTGGAACTCCATCCCAGAGCCATGAGATTCACGGTATAAAGGCCGGTATTGGTGATAATACCGGCTAAAATGGAGGGAACCCCCAGGTGCATCTGCAAAAAGGCGGTCACAAAGCCTGCTCCTGCTCCCGCAGCCATAGCTGCGGGAAAGGCCAGAATGGGATGGCCTGCCGCCGCCAGGGAGACTGCCACGGCAGCCCCCAGGACAAAGCATCCATCGGTGGTCATATCTGCAATATCCAGTACCCGGTAGCTCAGGTAAAGAGCCATGGACACCAAAGCATAAACAAAGCCCAGCTCCAGGGCTGTTTGAATGATAAAAAGCATAGCAAAAATCCCTTCTTTTTTCGGAGCAGGCCGGGGGAGGATCAGCTGACTTTCCTCCCTGGCAGAGGCGTCATCAGCCGCCATGGACGTTTACTCTTCGGTCGTGGTTACCTCCACCAGCTGACCCATATCCTCGAACATGGAATAATCCACTTTCAGGCTCTGCGCCGTCTCCGTATTGACGGTAATGATACCGCCGGACACCTTGTAGAAATCCTCCAGGTCAGCCATGCCCTCTGTCATGGCCCGGAAGGCCAGGTCGGCTGTTTGAGTTCCCAGATCTGTATAATTCACTCCGCAGGTGGCAAAAGCACCATTTCTTACGAAGGAATCTGCACCGGTATAATGGGGAATTCCTGCATCGATCAGGCTATCCTTGATGGCCATCTCTGCCGCCATGACAATGTTATCCGTGGGGGTGAAGATGGCATCCACCTTCTCTGATATCAGGACGCTGGCTGCGGCGATGACCTCATCATTGGTATTGCCGGTAGCTTCCACATAGGCAATGCCCTTCTTGTCCAGATAAGCCTTGGCCTCCTCAATGGGGGTTGCGGAATTGGCCTCGGACAGGGAATAGAGCAGTCCTACCTTCTGGGTATCGGGATTCTGAGCCAGTATCATATCCAGGATAAAGTCGGTATCCAGGGCATCGCTGGTGCCGGTTACATAATCAATGCCGGTCAGCTCCGCTGCAGCAGGATCGGAAATGGCTGCATAGATGACAGGGATCTGGCTCTCCTCAGCGCTGACTGCCATCACCTGGGCTGCCAGGGTTGCAATGGGGATAATGGCATCCACGCCTTCGGCCACTGCCTGGTCTCCGATCTGCTTGAGCACCGTCTGCTCCCCCTGACCGGAATATACCTCATAATCAATGCTAATCTGATTCTCCTGGGCGATGACATCCAGCTCGGCCGTAATGGCATCTGCGATCTCATCCAGGGAAGCATGATCCATCTGCTTGACCACCGCCACCTTATAGCTATCCTTCAAGTCCAGGGATGTGCCGGCGGCAGCTTGATCCTCCGAGGCAGAAGAAGCAGAGCTTGCTGCTTGGGAAGCACTGGCGGAGCTGCTGTCAGAAGCGCTGGCGGAAGCCGCCGAAGCAGAGGAGGCTGTGTTGGTCCCTTTGCAGGCTGTCAGGGATAAGCCCAGGGTCATTGCCGCCGTCACTGCCATAACTTTTTGAATCCTTGTCTGATGTTTCATGTCCTTCATCCTCCTGTTTTTCATCAATTCTCCGGTAGCTTTTCCTTCCGGTTCCGGCCGCCGGACTCCTTCAGCTTTCTTGAGCAGCAGATGATCCCCTGATGGTGCCAAGGTCAGAGGAAAGGATTGGTTACAGGAATTGGTCTGTGCCAGGCACGAACCAATGAAAAAAGGCTCCTGTCCCATCCTTCTGGGACAAAAGCCTGTAACTTCTGCGATACCACCCAAATTGGCGCATAGCGCCCACTCGCTTACACGTACCATCCATACGCGTCCCGATGGATAACGGGTGGGATGCCCGTCGGTTCCTACTCGGCTCCTTGGATCTATCGCCTTTCAGTCCGCCCTCCGAAGTCCATTCACCAGCCGATCCCTGCCCCGCTTCCACCACCCGGGGCTCTCTGCAAGCTCTCTAACCGGTTACTTCTCTCCGTCATAGGTTTCAACTTTCTTGATGCTGGTTCCCATTATAGGAAGGCCGGCCTCATTTGTCAATACCCAAATGCTCCTCTTTTGCAAGAGCCAGGGCAGCTGCTATCACCTTGTCCATGTCATAGTACTTGTAATGACCCAGCCTGCCGCCAAAGAGTACTCCTTCCTCCTTCTGGGCCAGCTCTTTATATTGGTCATATAATCTTGTATTCTTTTCATCATTGACCGGATAATAGGGTTCCATGCCCGGCTTCCACTCGGAGGAATATTCCCGGGAAATCACGGTCTTCTCCTGTTGGCCAAATTCAAAATGCTTATGCTCAATAATTCGGGTATAGGGAACCTCCCGGTCTGTATAATTGACCACGGCATTTCCCTGGTAATTGGGGCAGTCCAGAACCTCCGTCTCAAAGCGGACGCTGCGATATTGCAGGGCCCCCAGCCGATAATCAAAATATTGGTCGATCATACCGGTAAAGAGAGTCTTGTCGGCAATGTCCGGATGCGTCTGCCGAAATTGGAAATAGTCCGTTCCCGTCAGCACCTGGCTGCCCTCCAGCATCTTCTCCACGATTTTGGTATAACCCCCCATGGGGATGCCCTGGAAGCGGTCGTTGAAATAATTATTGTCGTAAGTAAAGCGGAAGGGCAGGCGCTTGATGATAAAGGCCGGAAGCTCTGTACAGGGACGGCCCCACTGCTTCTCCGTATAGCCCTTGATCAGCTTCTCGTAGACATCCCTGCCTGCCAGGGATAGAGCCTGTTCCTCTAGATTTTGGGGATTCTCTATATGGAGACTTGCAATCTGCTCTTGAATCTTATCCATGGCCTCCTTGGGCGTGCGGATTCCCCACATCTTGCTGAAGGTATTCATGTTAAAAGGAAGATTGTAAAGTTCTTCCTTGTAGATGGCAATGGGGGAGTTAATATAGTTGTTAAATTCCGCGAATTGATTGACATAATTCCAGATCTCCCTGTCCGATGTATGGAAAATATGAGCCCCGTACTTATGGACTTGGATCCCTTCTATTTCCTCACAATAAATATTTCCGGCGATATGGTCACGCTTATCAATGACCAGGCAGGACTTGCCCTGCTTGGTAGCCTCATGGGCAAATACAGCTCCAAAAAGACCCGCTCCTACAATTAAATAATCATACTTCAATGGTTTTTCCTCCTATGAAGCCTCATACCCTTCTGTCTATCTGACCTTTTGATAGGTTTCGATCATACAGTGATGTTCTTTCTTTTTCTTATCGTAACTGATAGCAACCAACAATATTTCCCCGGTATAGGACCTTATGGCTTCCGGATATTTTCTCTCCTTGATCTGCATAATAGCTGTTTGTACATCCTTATTCCATTTCAATTCAATCAAAAGTGCCGGGTAATCCATTCTGTACTCAGGTTTAGGGAGAAATACAAAATCTGCAAATCCCCGTCCCGTTGGCAGTTCTCGCACAGGTTTAAAATAATAGCGCATGGCGCTGAGATAAGCCAGGCTCAATACACTGCTCAGCGAATTCTCATTATTGTATTGAATGGCAGAGGCATACTCGGAATGAATTTTCTCAACACCGGCCGCTACTTCTTCCTCCTCCCCATCCAGGGTAGCCTCCAGCAGAGCCTCCGAGGCTTTCTGAAAAGCAGCCATCTCATCCCATGTTCTTCTTTCTGTAGCTGCCAGAAGCTCCTGGCGTATTTCCTCATTGGGAATATAAGCTCTTTTCTTCTGTTGGTCATAGGCCAGATACCCCAGGTGGATCAGACAGGTGAGTACATCATTTCTATTGGAAAAATTCACCATGTCATTTTGAAATGATTTGACATCAACCTCTACTGCTGCGCCTGCCAGCATCTCTATGATACTGGTCTTCAGACCATCGAAATCCATATTGATTAAGGGAACAATGGATTCGTAGGTTCCGGTATCGGACCAGTAACTACGAAACTTGTTCCATGTCAACACCTCCACCACTGCCCTGGGGTTGTAGACATGATACCCTTCCAAATCATATCCGTCATACCAACGCTTGACTGAATCGAAATCTCTCCCATAGCTCTGGCAGAGCTCTCGCACCTCCTGTTCTGTAAAACCTATGTATCCGGCAAAAATTCTGGCATCCAACATAGTAAATTCGTTAAAATTGTTCAAAGCAGACTGGGTCTGAATTTTCTTAATGGGAAGTATGCCGGTCAAATAAGCCAGGTGAAGGAAGGCCGATGGGACATTACCCTTAAACATTCCCCGAAGAAAGTTGATATATTCCTCCTGCACTGTCCGATTCGATCCCTCATCTCGAATCAGCACATCCCATTCATCAACGATAACGATAAACTTCCCCCCTGTTGCTGCATGGATCAAGGATAAGGCGCCATAAGCAGTCTGTGTTTTTCCCGGCAGAATCTCCGGATAAATCTCCGTCAATTCTGCCATCAGATGCTCGTTGATATAGGAAACTGTCTTCTCGGGCGATCCCGCATCCATCATGCACCATTGAACATCAAAATGAATGACATCATATTGATTCAAATGTTTGTGAAAGCAGGCACTTCTTCCAATGTTTAAGGGAGCAAACAGGCTCTCGGAAGCGCATCCGCTGCTGTAATAAGCCGTAAGCATCTCTGCTGTCATGGTTTTCCCAAATCTGCGTGGACGACTGCTGCAAATAAACTTCTCTGTAGTATCTAAGACGCTGTTGGTATATTCCAACAAGCCTGTTTTATCTACATATATTTGGGAATTCAAGGCGTCCTGAAAGGTGGAATTCCCCGGATTCACAAATCTACCCATGCTCCCCACCTCCTTCTTCTTTCATCAACGCCAATCCTTTCGCAGCTTACCCTCCCCTGATTTCAGGCACACAGGAAAAGCTGGCATTCCCGACTTTTTCTCCTCTCAGTGTACAACAAATCGCTCCGAACCGCAACGGCAAAAAGACAGCCTGAAACCACGCAAAGCTTTCGGGCTGTCTTTTCGATTATTACACCTGATACGCTTCCACTCTTTACCTGCTCATAGCTTCTTGACAAAAAGGGCACGGATGGCATTCAGAACAGCGAGGATCATGACCCCTACATCCGCAAAGATGGCCAGCCACATATTGGCAAGACCCAGGGCACCCAAAAGCAGGCAGATCAACTTGATCCCGATGGCGAAATAAATATTCTCGTAGACGATCCGGATGCATTTACGGGCAATCCGGATGGCCTTGGAGATCTTCAGAGGATCATCGTCCATGAGAACCACATCCGCCGCCTCAATGGCCGCATCAGAACCCAGAGCACCCATGGCGATGCCGATATCCGCCCGGGACAAAACCGGAGCGTCATTGATGCCGTCTCCCACAAAGGCCAGCTTGTTCTTTTCACTGCTGCGCTGATTCAGCAATTCTTCCACTTTGGCCACCTTGTCGGCGGGCAGAAGCTCACTGTAAACCTGTTGGATTCCCAGCTCCCTGGCTACCTGGTCTGCCACCGCCCTGGCATCCCCGGTCAACATTACCGTTTGACGGATGCCGGTGCGGTTAAGATCCTGGATTGCCTCTTTCGCATGGGGTTTGATCCGGTCAGAGATCAGGATATGTCCCGCATATCGGCCATCGATAGCCATGTGAACAAGAGTTCCCACATGGTGGCAGGGAATACAGGCAATTCCCAGCTGCTTCATCAGCTTCTCGTTGCCGGCCGCCACCTTCTTCCCGTCCACCCTGGCAATAACCCCGCCACCGCTGACCTCCTCCACCTGGCTGACTCTGGTGCGGTCTATGGGCTTGCCATAGGCCTTTTGCAGGCTCTTACTGATGGGATGGGGGGAGGAGCACTCCGCCAGAGCCGCATACTCCAGCAGCTTCTCTTCTTCCATCTCATGGTGATGGACGCCACTTACCTCAAACACCCCCTGGGTCATGGTTCCGGTCTTATCGAAGACCACACAGTTGGTTCGAGCCAGGGTTTCCAGATAATTGGAGCCCTTGACCAGAATTCCTTCCTTGCTGGCACCCCCGATCCCGGCAAAGAAGCTCAAGGGAATACTGATGACCAAAGCACAGGGGCAGCTGATGACCAGGAAGGTTAGGGCACGGTAGATCCAATCCCCCCAGGCCGGCGCCAGACCCAGAGCAAGCACCCGCACCAGGGGGGGCAAAATCGCCAGAGCTAAGGCTCCCCCGCAGACGGCCGGTGTATAATATTTGGCAAATTTGGAGATGAAATGTTCGGATTTGGACTTCTTGGAGCTGGAATTCTCCACCAAATCCAGGATCTTGGATACCGTGGAGTCTCCGAATTCCCGGCTGGTTTGGATTCTCAGCAGCCCATTCATATCGATACAGCCACTGATCACCTCATCTCCCGGACCCACCTCTTTTGGCAGGCTCTCTCCGGTAAGGGCACTGGTATTGAGTACTGCCATCCCTTCCAGAATCACTCCATCGATGGGGATCTTCTCTCCCGGCTGCACAACAATCACACTACCGGTCTCCACCTGGTCCGGATCCACCTGGTCCAGCTGACCATCCTTCTCTATATTGGCATAATCCGGCCGGATGTCCATGAGCTCACTGATGTTCTTCCGGCTCTTTCCCACTGCATAGCTTTGGAAAAGCTCTCCAGTCTGGTAGAGGAGCATAACCGCTGCTCCCTCCATATATTCTCCCAAAGCCATAGCTCCTACCGTGGCTACAGCCATAAGGAAATTCTCATCGAAAATCTGGCGATTCAGAATTCCCTTGAAGGCCTTAAGCAAAATGTCATAGCCGATGACCAGGTAGGGAACCAGGAAAAGCAGGAGACTTGGCCAGCCCTCCACCGGCAAAAGACTACATACTACCAAAAGACCTGCTGCCACAAGGATCCGGATCAAAACCTTTTTCTGTTTTTTCTTCATCATACTTCCTCAGTCCGACGACTGCAGGATCACGTAAGTGGTAAGCAGTCGGCTTTTCTTTGCAGGAAAGGCGGCATTTGCCGCCATGGATGCTGCTTATAGAAAAATCTCGCAGTCATCCTCCACCTTTTTGCAATTCTTCAGAACTTCCTGCATGACGGCCTTGGGGTCCTGGCCTTCTTCAAATTCTACGCTCATCTTGAGGGTCATGAAATTAACTACGGCATCCTTGACTCCGGCAGTTTTCTTGGTTGCTTCCTCCATCTTGTTGGCACAATTGGCACAGTCCACATCAATCTTGTAGGTCTTCTTCATGAGTTGTTCTTCCTTTCTATCACCCTTGAGGGCAAAATACCCAAGCCCCTGCTGAAAGGGTTTTTATTGTATCATGTATGTTCATATGAACAACTATTCATATGACTTTCTCATTATAAGCGACTACTTCCTGGATGTCAACTGTTTCTGCAAAGTTTGGTTACACGGATTGTTCCGTGCTGCGCACTCCCACGTCTACGCTCCGCTTCGGTCGGTGCTAAACGTGTGCCACTGGC
>CAVLCU010000020.1:0-10151 GCA_963661545.1 Lachnospiraceae bacterium
GTGTCAAAAGCCAGAGCCCACGACATGCTCGCATGTCGGTGGGGGAAGGGCTTTCAGAAAGCCCCGGACAAGTAGCCCGATAGCCCGGATTGTTGATACCGGCGGCGACTGCGGGAGCACGCCAGTGCGGAACAGTCGGCTTTCATAGGTGGTGGAGGCGGCGCTAGCCGCCATGGACCTTTACTTGCCAATCCTTGCCATGATCCAGACACAGACCATCACAATCAGAATCGTAACAAAGATGCCACCCATACCCTTTCCCATAATTTCAAATGCGATTGCCAGATTGCTCATGATCTCCTCCTTATAAGAATTGGGTTACCAGATTGATAACCAGACCGCCTGCAATGACAGAAGCAATCTGGCCGGATACATTGGCTCCTGCCGCATGCATCAAGATGATATTGGTAGGGTCCTCCTCCATAGCCATCTTCTGAATGACACGGGAGGACATGGGGAAGGCAGAGATTCCTGCCCCTCCAATCATAGGATTGATCTTCTTTTTCAGGAAGAGGTTCAGGAATTTAGCCAGCAGCACTCCACCGATGGTATCCATGACAAAGGCAAAAAGGCCAATGGCCATGATCATGAGGGTCTCCACCTGAACAAACCGATCTGCCAGCATACTAAAGGAAATGGTGATGCCCAAAAGCAGGGTGATCAGATTGGCCAGGGTATTCTGGGCGGTATCCGACAGGGTCTGCAAAACCCCGCATTCCCGAATCAGATTGCCAAACATCAGAAAGCCAACCAAAGCAACAGACTGGGGAGCCACAAAGCCTACAATGATAGTCACAAGGATGGGAAAGGCAATCCGCATGGGCTTACTAACCGCTCCCGGATTATAGTCCATATGAATCCGGCGTTCCTTTTTGGTGGTCACCAGCTTGATGGCAAAGGGCTGAACGATGGGCACCAAAGCCATATAGGAATAGGCTGCCACTGCTATAGGGCCGATATAGTTGGACTGGAGCATCTGAGACACCAGAATAGAGGTGGGGCCATCGGCTGCTCCGATAATACCGATGGAAGCCGCATCCTTGAGGTCAAAGCCAAAGGCGCAGGCCAGGGCGATGGCTGCAAAGATGCCAAATTGAGCTCCGGCTCCGAACAAAAACATCAAAGGATTGGATAAGAGGGGACCGAAATCAATCATGGCCCCAATCCCGATAAAGAGGAGAATGGGAAGAACCTCTGAGGCCTCAATTCCTACCTGAAAAAGCCATTGAATGATGCCTGGGGTATTGCCCACACCGGATAAGACCTGGTCAATGGCTCCCGACAGGGGCAGGTTCACCAGGATAGCCCCAAAGCCCATGGGCAGGAGCAGAGAGGGTTCATAATCCTTCTTAATCGCCAACCAGATTAAGAGGATTCCGATTCCGTACATAACAACCTGCTGCCAGGTCAGATTCTGAAATCCTTCCATCAAAAAATCCATAGCATTGTCCTTTCTTGTGTCACAAAACCCTTCCCCCTGACCTGCCCCGAAAGGGACCATCCTTGCCCCGCAGGCATGTCATGGGCTCAGGCTCTTGATGCTGTAATTAAATATATGATAATTGCAATATTTTTCATGATATAAAACATGATTTAGTAGGCTAGATGTCAACAAAATATGTGCAATAATAGCCTATCGTATGGTTTATTTTTTCCATAAACTGTTATATGATTAATGTATAACAAATAGGAGGCATACAATGAACGACAAAAGATATAATTCACTCCGGATGTTAGGAATCACCATCTCATATTACCGCAAGGCACGGGGCTACACCCAGGCGCAGCTGGCGGAGATCATTAACATCAGCCGAACCCACATGAGCAATATTGAGGCACCCAATGCCAAAACCTCTATCTCTTTGAATCTGCTGATGGATATTGCCGATGCGCTGAATATTCCGGTGAAAGCATTATTTGACTTTGAAGACCGGCACATATGACAAGGGTTCCCTGCCCGGAGCATGAAGAACAAGGCTTCGGAAGGGGGGGAAGCTTCCCGATTCTGCTTCCCTCTTCCGGAGCTTTGCCACGTCCTCTACTCTTCCGGATCTTCTGCTGGCTCTGCCGGTATGAATACCCGGCTGACCGCCTTTTCTTTGGGCGGCATGGCCTTTTCCCTGGCCTCCTTGCAGAAGAGGTCTTGTGCGCAGATCAGATTCTTTCCTCTTTTGTCCACCTTGGTATAAGTACCATCCGGCTGCAGAATGTGAGCCTTCACATTGTCCTCCAGCTGAACCTGGAGAATATGCATCACCTCTGCCTTGACAGCAGGATCCTCCACCGGGAATACAATTTCTACCCGCTTATCCAGGTTTCTGGGCATCCAATCTGCACTTCCCATATAAACTTCTTCGCTTCCATTGCTGTAGAAATAAAAGATCCGGGCATGCTCCAGAAAGTTCCCCACAAGGGAACGAACCGTGATATTTTCACTGATTCCCGGAATTCCTGTCTTCAGGCAGCAAATGCCCCGAATGATCAGATCGATTTTGACCCCTGCCGCAGCGGCCTTATAGAGGGCTGCTATGATCTCCTTGTCACACAGGGAATTCATCTTAGCTACAATACGAGCCGGCTGCCCCTTGAGGGCTGCCTCCTCCTCCATGCGGATCAGATAAAGAAAGCGATCCCGCATCCAGATGGGAGCAAGGATCAGCTTGTTCCAGGAACCGGGCTCTGAATAGCCGGACAGCATATTGAATACGGCGGTGGCATCCTCTCCGATGGAGGCATCACAGGTCAAAAGACCGCAGTCCGTATACAATTTGGCTGTGGAATCATTATAATTGCCGGTTCCCAGATGAACATAGCGGCGAATTCCCTCTTCCTCCCGCCTGACCACCAGGGTAATCTTGCTGTGGGTCTTAAGACCCAGCAGACCATAGATGACATGGCAGCCCGCCTTTTCCAGTTTTTTTGCCCAGACAATATTATTCTCTTCGTCAAAGCGAGCCTTCAGCTCCACCAGAACGGACACCTGCTTGCCATTTTCGGCTGCCTGCGCCAGGGCGGCGATAATGGGAGAATTGCCGCTGACCCGATACAGGGTCTGCTTGATGGCAAGAACTCCCGGATCCCTTGCGGCCTGACGCACAAAATCCACCACCGGCTCGAAGCTCATATAGGGATGATGCAGGAGGATATCTCCCTTGCGGATATTGGTGAAAATATCATCCTCATTTTGCAAGGCCGGGACGGGAGCCGGCTGATAAGCGTCTGCCTTATAGGCGTCATAACCCTCCAGCCCATACAGTTTCATCAAGAAGGTCAGATCCAGCGGTCCGGGGATCAGGAACAGATCCTCCTCCTTGCTATGAAACTCGTTCTTTAACACCTTTAAAAGCTGGGGGTTTATCTTGTCCTCTGCTTCCAGACGAATGACCTCCCCCCACTGACGCTTTTTCAGCTGCTTCTGAATCTCCAGCAGGAGATCAGCCGCATCATCTTCGTCAATGGTCAGGTCTGCATTCCGCATAATCCGATAGGGATGGGCACAAAGAACCTCATAGCCCTGAAAGAGCTTGCCAATGTTACGCTCGATCATCTCCTCCAGGAGGATAATACAACGGCTTCCATCCTCTGCGGCAGGCAGCTCCACATAGCGGGGGAGCACGGAGGGCACCTGGACAGTAGCAAATTCTGTCTCCGCCTTTTTCTTCTTGTCCTTTTTGGTGATCAATGCCCCGATATTCAGAGACTTATTGCGGATCAGGGGAAAGGGGCGAGAAGAATCCATAGCCATAGGGGTCAGCACCGGATAAACATTTTCCTCAAAATACTCGTCTACATAGGCCGCCTGGGCTTCCGTCAGATCCTCATGGGCATTGATAATATGCAGATGAATCTTAGACAGAGCAGGCAGCAAGGACCGATTGTAGGTGCTGTACTGGGTCTGAACCAGCTCATGGGTTCTCTCGGCAATGGCCTTCAGCTGGTCCTTGGGCGTCATGCCGGAGATATCCGCCTTGTTATACTGGGTATGTACCATATCCTTCAGGGACGCTACCCGAATCATATAGAATTCATCCAGGTTGGAAGCAGTAATACTGAGAAATTTCAGGCGTTCAAAGAGGGGAATACTCTTATCCCTGGCCTCACTGAGAACCCTTTCATTGAAGCTGATCCAGGATAATTCCCGGTTCCGATAATAGTCTGCCTGCAAATAGGGCTTATAATCTTTTTCCATCTTATCCTCCTACAGCTGTCTTTTAATCTTCAGAACCGGCTGAACATGAAAGACCTCATGGAAGAACTCCTCCTTGTCCCCAATCAGTCCCTTCTCCAGGGTAAAATCCCGATTCACCTCCAGATAGAGGAGAAGCTGCCGTTCCTTGAGGCTGGCCCGAATCTTTTGCACCTTCTGCATGTGGCTGCGATCCAGGGCATTGACATAACGCAGGATGGCCGTCAGTTCAGCAACCACCAGATATTGCTCCTCGTTGATGCTGCTCTCCTGCAGGAGCAGGTCATAATGGGGCAGGCGCTGGGTGTTGTAGTGGGCAATCAGCGCCACCATTTCCCGTTCCACATGGGACAAGCCGATGATCTCATTGCTCATAATGATCGTATAGGAGCTATCTGCCACATTATTGAGGCTGATATATTTTCCCACGTCATGCAGCATCACTGCCAGGCGCAGCAGAAGCTTCTCCCGGGCTCCCAGCCCATGAACCTTCTTCAGCGCATCAAAGATTACCATAGCGCACCCATCCATATTCTGGATATGGGGCTTGCTGACGGCATATCTCTTGCCGATATTTCTGGCTGCCACAAGAATATCATTTTCAAAATCATGAGCCGCCTTCAAAAGCTTGTGGCTCTGAGCATATTCATAAGCCAGACCTCGCGCCAGGTGAGTTCCAGGAGTCCAGATCATCTTGGCATCCACCTCCTCCACCAGACGGTGGTAAATGATGGCGGAGGGGCGCAGGAGGGAGGCATATTCCATGGGCACATCCAGGTTAAGCGCCAGCTCCGAGGTGGACTGACCTACCATCTTTTCATACCACTGCTGGAATTCCTGCCGAGTCAGGGTTCGGCTGGCCTTGTCCTCAATATTCCGAAATACGATTTCCGTGAAGAAATCACCATTGAGCACAATATTTTCAATCTTTCGATCCTTCAGATACATCTTCTTAAAGCTATACAATTCATTCTGTATCAGCTCTACGACAAGATCTTCATAATGAACGGTCTGGGTCAGCAAAGGCTGCAGCCGCTCCCGAATCCGCAGATTCCCCATCTTAATATTCTGGGTAGTCACCAGAGCCGCCTTGTCAAACAGGGAAATCTGGGTGCTTCCTCCATCCACATCCACAATGGCAGTACCCTGTTCGATCATCTTATTGAAGCGGCTCTCAATGGAGGCGATGGCCTTATAACTCAAGAACCGCTGCTCGGAATTGCTGAGAATCTCCACATGCAAGCCGGTAGCCTGTCGAATCTTCCCCTGGACAAAGAGACTATTCTCCGCCTCTCTGAGGGAACTGGCTGCAATCACCCGATGAGCATCCGGCTGATATTCCCCCATGATCCGGACAAAATCCTGGAGGATCCGGCACAGCTCTTCTGCCATCTCCGGTCCAATCTTCCCATGGGCATAGGTATCTCTGCCTAATTCCAGCCGATGGCTCACCCGATCGATACTGTGAATCCCCATTTTCTTTGAAATCTCGAAGATTTCCAGGGTCACATCATAGCTTCCGATATCAATAGCCGCAAACGTGGCAAACTGCATCTGTCCTTCTCCTTTCTTCTTTGCCCTGTCAATAATTGCCCAGAAGCCGCAGGGAACCTGCCTCCGCTTCCATTCCCCGCAGGGCATTCTTGACCGCCGGACTGCTTAAATTTCCCTCGAAATCGATAAAAAATCGGTACTCCCAATTCCTTTCCGGAATGGGACGAGATTCTATCTTGGTCATATTCAGGTCGTTGTAAATGATATGAGACAGGATATTGTAGAGACTTCCGCTGGCATGGGGCAGCTCAATGCAAATGCTGACCTTGGAGGCGGTGCGCACGAAACATTTCCGGTGGGAAATAATGATAAAGCGGGTGGAATTGGTCTCTGTGGACAGGCAGCCCTCCTCCAGCACCTCCAGCCCAAAATGGTCCGCCGCATAGCGGCTGGCTATGGCTGCCTGGCTGGGGTCCCCTTCTTGGGCCACCTTCTGCGCCGCCATAGCGGTATTGAGCATCTTTTCCTGCTTCCATTGAGGATATCTTTCCAGATAATGCCTGCATTGGGCCAGACCCTGGGGATGGGAATAGACGGTACGAATCTGCTCCTTGCGGGTTCCCGGCAGAGCCATCAGGGTATGATCGATCTTCAGAATCTGTTCTCCCACAATATAATTGGGATATTGAATCATAAGATCATAAATATCAGAAACACTTCCTGCCGTGGAATTCTCGATAGGCAGGACTCCATAGTCCACCTTTTGGTGGGCTACCATCTCCATGGCCTCCCTCCAGGTCTCCACATGGGAACTTTGGATACTTTCATCAAAAAAGGTCTTCATGGCCGCAAAGCTATAAGCCCCCTCCACCCCCTGAAATACGACCCTGGCTTGGGACAGGGGCAGGGCATCCACCTGGGTGTAGTCCACTTTCTCTTCCATCCCATAGTCGGTTAGGAGCTGGTATTGGCGTTTTCGGCTGATGGACATAATCTGCTGAAACAGCTCTTGAATTCCCTTGGCATTGAAGGAATTGGAGGCAGAGTCTCGCAGCACCTGCAGCTTGGACAACTCCCTCTCCCGGTCAAAAACCCCCTTGCCGGTCTGAATCTTGTATTCGGCCACCTGAGCCGTATATTGCATCCGCTCTTCGAAGAGGCGGAGGATCTCCTGATCGGTGGCATCAATCTTTTTGCGTATCTCATTCAGGTCCAATTTGATCGTTTTCACACATCTTCTCCCTGTAAGTCGTCACAAGCCTGGTGAGCTCCCCTATAAAGGCCAGGGAGCCAAAGGCCAGGATTACGTCCTCTTGCCCTGCGGCTGCATAGGCTTGGTCTACCGCCTCCTCCAGGCTGGCACAGGCCTGGGTCTGGGGATTCACCTGGGCAATGGCTTTGGCCAGCTCCCCAGCCGGAAGGGCCCTGGTGCTGCCCGGTGTCGCAATGGCAAAGATCCGATCCGCCAGGGGTGCCGTAATTCTTATGATCTCCCGGTAATCCTTGTCAGCAAAGACCCCATTGATAAAGATCTTCCGCTGATCCGGGAAATAGGTCTCTATGGATTCTCTCAGCCTGAGCGCTGCTGCCGGATTATGAGCTCCGTCTACAAAAAAATAGGGATGTTGACCGATACAGGTGAACCTTCCCTTCCATACTGTCTGCTCCAGGCCCTCCCGAATCTCCTGATCCGTCAGGGAAAGGCCCTTCCCCTGCAAGGTCTTTAAAGCTTCATAGGCCGTGATGGCATTCTCCACCTGACAGCTTCCCGCAAGATGAATGGACAGGGGAAGGCCCCGATAGAGAAAGCGCTGACCCTCCAGCTTATTCTCCTGACAAATGACCTGATCCACATCTGCCACGGTCAGACTGGTCTCCTGGCGGCCGCATTCCTCCTCCAGAACCTTCCAGACCTCCAAGGGCTGACGACAGGTCACCACCGGGCACCCCTTTTTTATGATTCCTGCCTTAGCATAGGCAATCTCCTCCAGGCTATTGCCCAGAAATCCCATATGATCCATGCTGATGGAGGCAAAGACTGCCAGTTTCGGATCCGGAATCACGTTGGTAGCATCCTCTCTTCCCCCCATGCCGCATTCCAGAACCACCCAGTCGCAGGCTTCCTGCTGAAAATAGAGAAAACTCAAAGCCGTTTCCAATTCAAAGGCTGAGGGGCGCAAGATCCCCCGATCTTGCAGCCGATCCACTGCCTCGGCTATCTGCTCCGCCAGTTTTCTGAAATTCTCCCTGTCTATGGGACAGCCATCGATCTGAAAGCGCTCCCGATAGGAATAGAGGGTGGGGGAGACATAGCGCCCCACCTTGTAGCCCGCCAAGGTCAGACTTGTGGAAATATAAGCCAAAATACTTCCTTTTCCATTGGTTCCGGCGATATGGATACAGGACAGACCCCTTTCCGGGTGTCCCAACTCCTCCATAAGGGCCTCTATACGGGCAAGACCGGGAAGAATCTTCCCCGTCCCCTTCTCTATGTAATCTCTTGCCTGTCTGTAATTCATAGAGCCCCCTGCAGATAGGTGATGAACTGCTGTGCCGTCCGTCCGGATATGCCCCCGTGACTCAGTTCCCACTTGTTGGCTTCTGCCTTCAGCTGCTCCTCCGCCATGGAAAGTCCGGCTTTTCTGGCCAATTCAAGCACAATATGGAAATACTCCTTCTGACTGGGCTTGGAATAATTGATGGTAACGCCGAAACGATTGACCAGGGAAAGTTTCTCTTCTATGGTATCAGAACGGTGAATGCCTGCCTCATTTTCCACATCATCCCGATCTTTCCAGGTCTCCTTAATCAGGTGGCGGCGGTTAGAGGTGGCATAGATCAGCACATTCTCCGGCTTGGTCTCCACCCCACCCTCTATCACTGCCTTCAGGAACTTATATTCAATCTCGAATTCCTCAAAGGACAGGTCGTCCATATAGATGATAAATTTATAATTCCGATTCTTGATCTGGGCAATAACCTGGGACAGATCCTTGAATTGATGCTTATAGATCTCAATCATTCGCAGCCCTTGGGGATAAAACTCATTGACAATGGCCTTGATACTGGTGGACTTGCCGGTGCCGGAATCTCCAAAGAGGAGGCAATTATTGGCTTTTTTCCCCTCCACAAAGGCTTTGGTATTGTCCACCAGCTTCTTTTTCTGGATTTCATATCCGATCAGATCCTCCAGCATGACCTTATCCATGTTATTGATAGCATGAAAATGCAGGCCTCCCTCCTCGGAAGAGCTGATGCGGAAGGCCTTGTTGAGCCCGAACATGCCTACCCCATAATCCCGATAGAAGTCCGTAACGGCCCGGAAAAAGTCCTCCTCATCCTGAGCCTCCTCCAGACGCTGACTCAAAGCCTGCACCTTCTCACTGACATTCTTATTATACATCAGCTCAGGCTTGCCCAAGGAATGATAGTGGCAGAGGTGGGACAGGTAATCCATCCCCAGCTCCTCCTCCAGCCAGGTAAAATCATAGCGAAAGAGGGCTTGAAAGGCACGAAAATCATTTTTGGCGAAATAATTCACACTGCCATCTCCGGCTCCTATCTTTTCACAGGTAAGGCTGAAGGGATTCTCATCCGTCATCAGCAAAAAGGTAAGATAATTATGCCAAAGATTCCGGTCAAAGCCATAATCAGTAGCTACCACCAGAAGCCGCTTGATCTGACGCAGAACCCGGGTAGCCAATTCATCCCGGGACTGAGTATGATCCCTGGCCTTTTTGCAGATATCCCCCAGCTGCATCAGAATGGAGTCTGAGGGCATATCACCGTATATCAATAATTTTGAAAGAATATGATCCATGATTCCTTGGTCCTTTATTTATTCCTGCTGCCGTGATACTTCTCCTCGCAATAGCGGCAGCGGTAAATCTCTCTCTCCGGGTCGGTCAAAACAAAGACCTGATCCAGCTCCTGTTCGATAGAGGTGATGCAGCGGGGATTCTTGCAGCGAATGACGTTCACCACACGTTTGGGCAGCTTCAGGGGCTTTTTCTCCACAATCTTCCCATCCGAAATCACATTGACAGTGATATTATGGTCGATAAAACCCAGGATATCCAGATCCAGCATATCCACCGGACATTCCACCTTGATGATATCCTTTTTCCCCATCTTGTTGCTGCGGGCATTCTTGATAATAGCCACACAGCAGTCCAGCTTGTCCAGCTTCAGATCCCGGTAAATGGTCATGGCCTTGCCGGCCTTGATATGATCCAATACAAAGCCCTCTTCAATCGCGCCTACATTTAACATGGCTTCACCTCCAATAAGGTCAATATCAGAGCCATGCGGATGTAGACTCCATACTGTACCTGTCTAAAATATGCCGCTCTGGGATCACTGTCCACCTCCACGGAGATCTCATTGACTCTGGGCAGAGGATGGAGCACATACATATCCGGATTGGCCAGCTCCATCTTGGCCTTGTCCAGGATGTAGAAATCCTTCATAC
>CAVLCU010000020.1:10185-24495 GCA_963661545.1 Lachnospiraceae bacterium
TTCATACGGACGTAATCCTCCTCATTGAAGAAGCGCTCCCGCTGCACCCGGGTCATATAGAGTATATCCAGCTGGGGGATGGCATCCTCCAGACGGATGACCTCCTGGTATTCCACATGATTGGCATCCAGGACATCCTCCCGGATATAGGAGGGCAGCCGCAGCTCCTCTGGTGATATCAGGATAAAGCGGACCTGGGGATAGCGAACCAGGGCGCTGATGAGGGAATGCACCGTGCGGCCGAACTTCAAATCCCCGCACAAACCTATGGTCAGCTGATCCAGATGACCCTTCAGGGAACGAATGGTAAGGAGATCGGTTAAGGTTTGCGTGGGATGTTGATGACCGCCGTCACCGGCATTGATAACGGGAATAGAAGAAAGGGCGGAAGCCACCAGAGGGGCTCCCTCCTTGGGATGTCTCATGGCACAGATATCAGCGAAACAGCTGATGACTCGGATGGTATCGGAAACGCTTTCTCCTTTGGAGGCAGAAGAGGAATCCGCTGATGCAAAACCAATGACAGAACCTCCCAGATTCAGCATGGCTGTCTCAAAGCTCAGGCGGGTTCTGGTGCTTGGTTCATAGAAGAGAGTTGCGATTTTCTTGCCCTCACAGGCATGTGCGTATTTGTCCGGATGCTTCTCAATGTCCGAAGCCAGATCCATCATCTCCTCCAGCTCCTCTACGGAAAAATCCAGGGGACTCATGATATGCCGCATAGAATACCTCCCTAGCATGCTTTGTTTTCATTATTGGCATTGAACTGTTACAAATCATATACCAAAACAGGGCAAAAAGCAACTCTCTGTTTTAGGGCTCGGTGATCATAGACCGAAGCTTGTCCGTCTCCGCCTTCAGCGCCCTCATCTCATCCTCTGCCAGATTCTCCGGCTTTCTGATGCGAGACTTTTTCTGCAAAAGACCCATCTGCCTTTTGATCTCCTTCTTTTCCTCCCTGCTCAGAGCCTTCTTGTGAACTCCCAGATATTGTTCCGCTGCCAGCAGCTGAACCTGGGCTTCATTGACGGCATCCAGTCTCTCCTTCCTTCCCTGATCTTCTCCGGCATAGGCGGCTGCATCCCGGATTGCCTTTTCAATCTCTGCCTCAGAGAGATTAGAGCTGGCGGTGATGGTGATTTCCTTCTTCTTGCCCGTGCCCAGATCCTTGGCGGATACCTGAACGATACCATTGGCATCGATGTCAAAGGTCACCTCAATCTGAGGAACTCCTGCCGGTGCCCGCTTGATCCCGCTGAGACGGAAATTACCCAGCAGGGTGTTATCTCTGGCAAATTGCCTTTCTCCCTGCAAAACCTTGATTTCTACCGAAGTCTGGAAATTAGCTGCGGTGGAAAATACCTGGCTGTGGCGGGCTGGTATGGTAGTATTTCGGTCAATGATCTTCGTAGCCACACCGCCCACGGTCTCTATGGACAGAGACAGGGGGGTAACATCCATCAGGATGATCTCCGCCGCATTGCCGGTGGTGATCTCTCCTCCCAGCTTTCCCCCCTGCAAGGCTGCTCCCAAAGCCACGCATTCATCCGGATTCAGATTGTGGGAGGGCTCCTTGCCCGTCATCTTCCGCACCTTATCCTGTATAGCAGGCATACGGGTAGAACCGCCCACCAGAAGAACCATGCCCAGATCCGCCATGGTAAGTCCGGCATCTGCCAAAGCCTTTTTCACCGGTTCCTCCGTTCTGGCTACCAGATCTGCTGTCAGCTCATCAAACTTACTCCTGGTCAGCTCTGTTTCCAGATGCACCGGCTGTCCCTTGACCGTGGTAATAAAAGGAAGATGAATGGTCGTCACCGTTTGGACAGATAGAGCCTTCTTAGCCTCCTCCGCTGCTTCTCGAATCCGCTGCATGGCTGCCATATCCCTGGAAAGGTTGATCTTGTCGCTTCTCTGATATTCCTCCACCAGGTAATCCGCAATCCTTGCGTCAAAGTCATCTCCCCCCAGGTGATTATCTCCTGCCGTAGCCAATACCTCTATGAGATTATCCCCAATCTCAATCAGGGATACATCAAAGGTCCCTCCCCCCAGGTCATAGACCATGATTTTTTGAGCCTGTCCGTGGTCCAGACCATAGGCCAGGGCCGCCGCAGTGGGTTCATTGATAATCCGCAGAACTTGCAATCCGGCAATGCGGCCGGCATCCTTGGTGGCCTGACGCTGCGCATCGTTGAAATAGGCCGGTACCGTGATCACTGCCTGACTGACGCTTTCCCCCAGGTAGTTCTCTGCGTCCTTCTTCAGCTTAGACAGAATCATGGCAGAAATCTCCTGGGGGGAATAGGTTTTGCCATCGATCTTGACCCGATAATTCGTGCCCATCCTGCGTTTGACAGAGGAAATGGTTCGGCTGACATTGGCCGCTGCCTGCCGGCTTGCCACATCCCCCACCAATCTCTCCCCGTCCTTGGAAAAGGCCACCACTGAGGGGGTAGTCCTCGAGCCTTCCCCATTGGCAATCACGGTAGGTTCTCCCCCTTCCATGACTGCCACACAGCTATTGGTGGTTCCCAGATCAATTCCTATCACCTTGCTCATACCTGCTGCCTCCGCTTTCCGCTTAGTCTTTTTTCCTCCTATCTTCCCCACTCCTGCACCTTCCGGTGCCTTGGTCTTTCTCAAATTTCGGCCTGTTTTTGGGCGAAGATCTTCTGAAAGGCTTCCCGATAGGGAGGCCTGGCCACCCCGTATTCCGTTACGATTCCCGTAATCAGATCATGATCTGTTACATCAAAGGCCGGATTAAAGACCTTAACCCCCTCCGGAGCCATAGGGCGGGCATACCACATCTCCGTCACCTCAGAGCTTTTGCGCTGTTCGATATGGATCTGGTCACCTGAGGCCGTATCCATGTCTATGGTGGAGGTAGGGGCACAGACATAAAAGGGAATCTGATATCGCCTGGCCGCCAGAGCTGCCATGGAGGTGCCGATCTTGTTGGCTGTATCCCCATTGGCTGCCACCCTGTCGCAGCCCACGAATACCGCCTGGATCCAGCCTTGACGCATGGCTGCCGCGGACATATTATCGCACAGAAGGGTGACATCCAGGCCCGATTCCATCAGTTCATAGGCCGTCAGCCTTGCACCCTGCAGCAGCGGTCGGGTCTCATCTGCAAAAATCTTAAAATGGTAGCCCCTTTCCTGCCCCAGGTACATGGGAGCTGTGGCAGTGCCATATTTTACCGCTGCCAGCTTTCCCGCATTACAATGCGTCAAAAGACCATCTCCCGGCTTCACCAGGCTTAAGCCATGTTCGCCGATCGCCTTGCATACCCGGATGTCCTCTTCCCGGATGCGCAAGGCCTCCCGGTGAAGAGCCTCTACAATCTCCGGAAGGGGCCGATCCCTGTGAGCCAGAACCACCCTCTCCTGGCGTTTCAAGGCCCAGGACAGATTCACTGCCGTCGGGCGGGAGGAATCCAGATAAGCCTTAGCCTCCTGAAACTGCCGGTAGAAGTCCTCGAAGCCCTCTGCCTGGATCTCCCTGGCTGCCAGGTAGATGCCAATGCCTGCGGCTACCCCTATAGCCGGGGCTCCCCGCACCTGCAGGAGATAAATCGCATTCCAGATCTCCTTTTGGCTGGTAAGATAGAGGATCTCGGTCCGGCAGGGAAGCTGCGTCTGGTCAATGATAGCCAGGGCATGGCGCTTCTCATCCAAAGCTACCGTATCATAATCCATGATTGTCTTTCTTGTGCCCTCTTGCCTGCCTTCCTCTTCCATTCCTCTTGCCTCCCTTTGTCCTTCCTCTATCCGGCTCATTGGTCTTAGCTTTTCTGACCGTCCTTACACTCCCACTGCCGCCCCACTGTGGGCTTCCACAGCTCGTTGAATTGCTGCCACATAATCCGCCCCGCAGATAAAGCTGTCCCGATGCAGGATGCAATCCTTGGCGAAGGTAACAACAATCCGCTCCGCCCTGGCCCGCTTTTCTTCCTGGGCAATACTGGTAATATCCTTGACATTTGCCATGCCATTGATTCGGCGAATGCCTTCTGTTCCTGCAGCTCCGGCGGTATCTGACAGGATTCCCGCCAGATACCAGGCCTTAAATCCTGCCGTTTTGGCCATCCGCTCTGTCACATATTGGTCAAAAATTGTATCGTATTTCTGGACGAAAAGATCTACTGTATCGGCAATGGCATCCAGACACCAGCTGCAGAAATCCTCCCTCTTGTCCGGATCCCCAATCTGAGCATCCCCATTGCACCAGGCAAATAAAAGATTGGCAATGACATTGCCGATATCGTATCCCATAGGTCCAAAAAAGGCGAACTCCGGATCAAAAACATAGGTGTGTTCCTGATTAATGAAGACCGAACCCGTATGAAGGTCTCCGTGGATCAAGGCCTGGGCATGGTTCATGAATTCAAACTTCAGCTTTGCTGCCTCCAGCCGCAAAGTCTCATCTTCGTAGAGCTCCTGCCGGATAAAATCCTCATTGGGAGGAAACACATGATTTCTCTGGAAGCAGTCCGTATAGGGCTCCATATAGACCAAATCCTCTGTGATCCCGCAAAGATCCGGATTAATAAACTCCTTCACCAGCTCCTTTTTCTCCTTGTGATCCATCACCAGATCTGAGGTGCGCAGAAGGCAGTTGGCCATAAAGGTGGTAATATGGTCCGCAAAGAGGGGATAGGTCTCATGACGCAGCAGTCCCTCCCTCATCATGGTATGTCCGGTCATATCCTCCATGATCATGGCACACATGACCTCATCATACAGATAAATCTCCGGTACCAGGCCCGGAGCATATTGGTTCTGTATCTTTAGGATTCTGGCTTCAATCCTCCCCCGATCTGTGGAAACACCCAGATCCGGTTCAATGCGGGTCTTGAGTCCCGCCTGCTTGACAATCACCGACTTGCCCGTGTCCTCATCCGTCACCCGAAAGACATAGTTGATATTGCCGTCGCCGATCTCCCGGCCCGTCAGATTGTGCCCCTCCGGAAAATAGCAAAGCTTTGCCTGTACATAAGCCGGTGCCTGTTCCGGATTCATCAGAAAATAGGATTGATATTCATCCATAGTTCTTTCCTCCCTTTAATCCTCCATATCCTCCGCTTCGCCATCAATGATGTCACCCCGAAGCCGATGTTCATTTTCCCTATAGTGCCGTCCCATCTGCTGTACCCGAAAGGCGAGAAAAAGTGCTACCGCTCCGTCAAAGATCAGAAAAGCTCCCGTCGCTATTGTCACTAATACAGGAAGTGCAAAAGGAGAGGCCAGCAGGAGAAAGCCCATAACAAAGGTAAGTCCTGTCAGAATCAGACCGATCCACCATTTGTCATCCCCAAGCCTCTTCAACTTCAGCATCTCCCGAAAATCATAGATGCCATGGAGGAAGAGAACAAGAGCAAATAAAAGATTGGCAAAGGCTACAATGGAGCGGGGGCGCAGAACCACGAAGATACCCACTGCCAGGAGTACCACACCCAGTACACATACGGCGATGTCCCAGGGGCTTCCCGTCTCCCATCCTCTCCTAAACAAAAACAGGAAAACCAGGGCAATGCCTGCCAGCAGCAGAATACATCCTACAATCCGGCAAACTGTCAAAATCGCCCCATACGGGTTCACAATCAATAAAATACCCAGGATCAGCATAGCAACCGCCGTTAGGGCTGTCATGGATTGCAGCTTCTCTAAAAAATCCTTCATCTCTTATCCCCGCTTTCCGGCTCTTCCCATCATCTCTCGCAACGATTCAGAACCAACTCTTAAAATGCCTGGCCATGTTCTGATAGAGGGCTGCCACCGGCAGCCCCACCACATTATTGTAATCCCCGTCAATTCGTTTGACATAGCGGGCAAAATAACCCTGAATCCCATAAGCACCGGCCTTATCAAAGGGCTGGCCCGTGGAGATATATTCCTGGATCTCCTCTTGCGTCATAGGATAAAGCTCCACCAGGGTTCGCTCTGCAAAGGTAACAATTCTTCCTATCCCGCCTTCTAAGACCTCTGCCAGAGTCACTCCGGTAAATACCTGATGGGTATTCCCCTGCAGGCTTTTCAGCATTCTGGCTGCCTCTTCGGCATCTTTTGGCTTACCCAGAACCTCTCCCGCCTGGGACACCACCGTATCTGCCCCCAGAACCAGGGCTTCTCCCTGGGTCTTACCTGCAACCTCCAGACACTTTGCCCGGGACAGCTCCTTCACCATCTCCTCAGGCAACTCTTCCCTGGGATTCTCCTCCCCTGTGCCGGGACAGATCTCCGGCTGCCATCCAATCTGCCAAAGCAGATCCCGCCTTCTGGGCGATGCGGATGCCAAGATCAGTCGCTTCATTGTGCTTCCTTCCTTTCCCTTGCGGTGAAGCTGGTCATCGTACAAGCCCTGGAGCAAGCAGGGCGATAAGCCGGGTTATGTCTTGTGTAATCATCTATCCAGGACTGTCGTTGCCGACAGCCTCCAGCGACCCACCTAAAAGCGTGACGGGCAGCCACATTGCTTTTGATTCGGTCTTGCTTCGGATGGGGTTTACATGTGCCCGCCCTGTTGCCAGGGCGGCGGTAGTCTCTTACACTGCCTTTCCACCCTTACCTGCATCCGCAGGCGGTATATCTCTGTTGCACTATCCCTGGAGTCGCCTCCGCCGGACGTTATCCGGCATCCTGCCCTATGAAGCCCGGACTTTCCTCACCTGGCCCCTTTCGGTTACGCCAGCCGCGATTACATACCCTACTTGCTCAGGCTTTTGCTACTTAACCATATCATATTCCCTTTTTTAACGCAAGTCGTTATCCCCAGGCAGGAGGAAAGCCGGCTTCAGACATCGAAGCAGCTTCCTCCTACAAATTCTCTCAGAATCGAGTTCTTGGGAATGTCCTCGGAGGGCATTCCCAGGAAGTAGTCTAAGAACTTCAGCAGCCGCTTGGCTTCCGGATATTCCGGTGCATCCTCCGGAATCTGAAAAAGAAGAGGTTCTGCATATAATTTCAGAATGGACAGTTCATAGACCAGGGCGGAATTGAACATGACATCTGCCTGCTCCTGATAGGGAAAGATATGCTTATCCTCCCCTCTTCGCACGGAGCCCCACATGGCAATGGTCTCCTGGGCCAGGGTGCTCCTGGTACGATTATCCCGGACAATCCGCCGAATCAGCCGTCCGTCCGTGGTAGGAATCCGATTATGTTCGTCCACATTCAGCTGGGTCAGGGCACTGATGTAGATCTTGAACTTCCGCTTTGGGGGGATGGCCGCACTCAGCTCTTCGTTCAATCCGTGTATCCCCTCCAGCACCAAAATATCTTCTGACGCAAGTTTCAGCCGATCTCCCCTATATTCCCTCTCTCCTGTATTGAAATTGAAGCGAGGCATCTCAATCTCCTTCCCCTGCAAAAGCTCTGCCATCTGCTGATTCAGCAGGGGAATATCCAGGGCCTCCAGACATTCAAAATCATACCTGCCCGTCTCGTCCCTGGGGGTATCCGCCCGATTCCGGTAGTAATTATCCAGGCTGATGGCATGGGGACGCATACCGTGAGCCGTCAGCTGGATGGCAAGGCGCTGGGCAAAGGTTGTCTTCCCGGAAGAAGAGGGGCCGGCCACCAGAACGAACTTCACCTCTGGTCTGGCCAGGATCATTTCAGCGATTCGGGCAATCTTGCTCTCCTGAAGAGCCTCTGCCACCAGGAGACTGTGTCGGATCTCCCCCCGGCTGATGCATTCATTCAAGGCTCCCACGGTATCCAGACCTAGCTGCTCTCCCCATTTCTCCGCTTCCTGCTGGGCCTTGAAGATCTTGGGAGAAGGCCGAAAGGGCGCCACTTCCACCGGATTCCTCCGATCCGGCATCTCCAGGATGAATCCTTCCTCATAGAGACGAAGGTCAAAATATTTCAGATAGCCGGTATGCCATACCATATACCCGTAGAAATAATCTTCATAATCCTCCAGCCGGTAGATGTTTACCTTGGAAACCCTGCGGTAACGAAAAAGCTTTTCCTTGTCCCACATACTGTTTTTGGCAAATAATTCTCTGGCCTCCACCGTACTGAGGGTATATTTGAAAATGGGCTCCTCGCGAGCCACCAGTTCCACCATATATGCCTTGACTCTGGCCAGGAAAGCTTCATCCAGGGAGATATTCCCCCGAATGGTATAATAGAAACCGTTGCCCACGGAATAATGCAGGATGATCTTATCCAGATTCTCTTTCCCGGCCACGTGGTAAACGGCCGTCAAAAGCAGCAGGGACAGACTCCTCTTGTAGGTCTTATGTCCCGTGGGACTAGCGGTGGTGATAAAGTCCAGCCGGCAATCCCTCTTCAGGGTTTTATGGAGTTCCCGCAGACGGCCATTTGCCCGAACCAGCACAATAGGGCAGCCATCCGGCGAAGGAAAATCCCGAACAATCTCCCCATAGCTTGTCCCTCCGGGATAGAAAAAGCTTTGGTCTCCAACCTCTACCCTGTATAACTTCTCATCCAAGTCTTCCGCCTCCTTTGATGGGCATTCCCCTCTATAGAACCCAGTAGGGATGCCGTACCGCCGCCTCCCTGATCTGACATTGGGGATATTTCTTTCGCAGCTTTTCGGCCATAAATGTGATAAAGCCATATTCTGTCCCATAATGTCCTGCATCGATAATAGTCAGCCCCTGCGCTGCCGCATCAATGGCAGTATGATAGTCAATATCTCCCGTAATCAGGGCTTCTGCCCCCAAGGCCAGGGCCTCCCCCACCACGGACTTGCCGGAACCCCCGCTGATGGCTGCTCTGGAAATCAGCCCATTGGGATCCCCGTAGCAACGCACCTGGGGAATCTGCAAGGCCTCCCTGGTACGGGCACACAGGTCGGCCAGGGTCATCCTTCGGGGCAGCTGCCCCACGCGTCCGATCCCCTCTGCCTGTCCCTCCTGTTCCCCGGTTACCAGCAAGGGCTGGGTATCCTGAAGTCCCAGCTGTCTCTCATTCAGATCCGCCATGCCCCGGACATCAAAATTCGTATGCATGGCATAGACACCAATGCGATGTTCCATCAGCTTCATCAACCTGCGTCCCAGAAAGGTGCTGTCATTGATCTGGCGGATGGGAGAAAAAATCAGGGGGTGATGGGACAGGATCAGATCCGCTCCCCAGGCAGCCGCCTCCTCCACCACCTCATCGGTGACATCCAAGGTGACATAAATCTTTTGAACGACGGCGGAGAAATGCCCCAACAGAAGTCCCGGATTGTCCCAATCCTCCCCACAGGACAGGGGATATTCCTCTTCCAGATCCCTTATCAGTTCTTCACATTTCATAAGATTCATAGGCGGCTTGAATCAGCCGCAGCTCCTCCTTGATTTCCTTCTGTCGGATGGAAGCTCCCAGGCTAACGGGCCGCTCCAGTCTATCAGCCAGCTGTCGGTATTTGGTCTCCTCCCGCTGCAGATAGGAGAGGAGAACCGGATGCCGCTTTGCCAAAAGCACCGGTCCGTATTTCAGCTGCAGGTCTGTCAGCCTGCAGTCATCTGCCTGTCCCTCCAGCCTCCTCCCTTCGTCTTCTTCTCGGGAAGAAGAGGGAACCCCCCGGATCACCGGATAATACTTGCCCTCTTCCAAAGTCATATCCTCTGCTACTATGCGAAAGCCTATCTGGGTCAAATACCTTCTGACCGCCTCCACATCGGATTGGGGTTCCACTATCAATTCTTGCAAGCCGGCTGTCACCTGGGCACCCTGGGTCAGGATTCGGATCATCAGCTTGCCCCCCATACCTGCAATGACCAGAGAATCCACCTCTCCCGGTTCCAGTCTCTCCATCCCGTCCGACAGCCGAGTCTCGATCCGATCCTCCAGTCCATAACGGGCTATATTCTCCCTGGCCCGGTCCAGGGGGCCTTGGTTGATATCCAAAGCCACTCCATGCAGAATCTTCTGCTCCAGACACAGCCAGATAGGCAGATAGCCATGGTCACATCCCACATCTGCCAGTCTGCTGCCGGGGGTTACCATAGCAGCAATACTGGTCAATCTTTCGGACAGCTGCATCAGTCCAGATAATCCTTTAATTTGCGGCTGCGGCTGGGGTGGCGCAGCTTGCGCAGGGCCTTGGCTTCAATCTGACGGATTCGCTCTCTGGTCACATTGAACTCCTTGCCTACCTCCTCCAAGGTTCTGGCTCTGCCGTCATCCAGACCAAAGCGCAGACGCAGCACCTTCTGTTCCCGGTCTGTCAGGGTACTCAAGACCTCTTCCAGCTGTTCCTTCAACATGGTGAAAGCGGCTGCTTCTGCCGGTACCGGAACATTATCATCCTGGATAAAATCACCCAGATGACTGTCCTCCTCCTCCCCAATGGGAGTCTCCAAAGATACGGGCTCCTGGGAAATTTTCAAAATCTCCCGCACACGCTCCACAGACATGTGCATCTCTTCTGCAATCTCCTCCGGGGTTGGTTCCCTGCCCAACTCCTGCAGCAGCTGGCGGGATACCCGGATCAGCTTATTGATGGTCTCCACCATATGAACCGGGATTCGGATGGTCCGCGCCTGATCCGCAATGGCCCTGGTAATAGCCTGACGGATCCACCAGGTGGCATAGGTAGAGAACTTATATCCCTTCCGATAATCAAACTTCTCCACCGCCTTGATCAGACCCAGATTTCCCTCCTGAATCAGATCCAGGAAAAGCATGCCCCGGCCCACATATCTCTTGGCAATGGAAACCACCAGTCGAAGATTGGCCTCTGCCAGCCGCTTCTTGGCCTCGGTATCCCCAGCCTCCATGCGCTGCGCCAGCTCAATCTCCTCCTCGGCAGACAGAAGAGGCACCTTTCCGATCTCCTTCAGGTACATACGCACCGGATCCTCGATGCTGATTCCCTCCGGGACAGACAGATCCAGGTTCTCTACATCCACCTCCTCCTCATCCTCCAGATGCATGTCTTCATCCTTCAGAAGAAGCATATCATCATCCGAGTCATTTTCAGAGATCCGCAATACATCGATGCCATGGGCCTCCAGATAATGCAATACCTTATCCATTTTCTGAGGGGGGAGAGCCATGTCCTGGAAATGTTCGGTGATTTCTCGGTATTCCAGTACATTTTTCTTCTTCTTACCGATCTCCATCAGGCTCTTTAATTTCTCCATGAACTTCTCTTTATCCATCTCCATGTATCAGATATCCTTTCTCAACTCTTCTATTCTCTTCTTCTCTTCCATCAGCCTTTGCATACCGACAAGATCCAGGGGATCCTGCTGATCCAAACGGTAAGAAAGACTGCTTTCCTTCATATTACACAAAACATCTCTCAAAGCCTTCCGACCTTCCTCCTCCGTCTCCAGCCGGATCTGTTCATGAAATAAGGCGGCCACTGCTGTCTGCTGCTGACTGTCCTCGAAATGATTGATGATTTGAGCCTGCTCTACCTTGCCAGCCTCATATTGTTCCTTCAGCATCCGCGCCACCTCCCGGTAGAGAGGGGTAACAAAATCCTCCAAGGTCAGGTATTTCTCCAGGGTAGGAAATAATTCCGGATAATTGGCCAGCCAGGTCAGCATCAGCTTCTGGGCCTTCTCTACCCCATTCTCCCCCTTTCGTCTCTGAGAAGCTGTCTCTTGGGGCTCCTTGCGCTCCGGCAATCCTACTCCCTTCAGAGCCAGCTTCTTTACGGATTCCTCCAAGAGGTTTGCCTGTATATGATAGGTACGAGCCAGGGTTTCCAGATAGCTATTCCTGGCAATCTCATCTTCAAATTCCAGAAGTCTTGCGGCGACCTGATGAAAGAAATCCGTTCTGCCCTGGGGATCTGAGAGGTCATAATTCCTCTGCAGCATCCGAACCTCATAGAGGAAGCTATTTTCCGCCTCCTCCAGGCGATCCTCAAAGGCCTCCAGACTCTCCGCCTGCATGAATTCATCGGGATCCTTATGGGGGCTTAAGTTCACCACCCTGGTATGCAAGCCTGCCGCCCGCAGCATAGGAATGGCGCGAAGGGCGGCCTTGACGCCGGCTTCATCACTGTCATAGATGATCAAGACCTCTTTCGTATACCGCTTGAGCAGGCTGGCCTGCTGGGAGGTCAGCGCCGTCCCCAGAGAGGCCACCGCATTGGTAAATCCCGCCTGATGCAGGGAAATCACATCCATATATCCCTCGCAGAGAATGATATTCTTGCGCCGGGAGGACCGAGCCACGTGCAGGCCATACAGATTCCTGCTTTTATCGAAAATCTGCGTCTCCGGAGAATTCAGATATTTGGGCTTCCCCTCCCCCATCACCCGGCCGCCAAAGCCAATCACCTTGCTATTGGCATCCATAATGGGATAGATCACCCGATTCCAAAACTTATCATACATTCCCCGACGCGCATCCAGGCCAAACAGACCGGAATCCTTCAGGAGTTCATCCTTATAACCCTTTCTCTTGAGATGTTGATAGAGGTCCTGATTGTGGCTGTCCGAATAACCCAGCCCAAACTTCTGAATCGTCTCATCCCTAAGCCCCCTCCCCTTGAGATAGGCCAGGGCTGGGGCACCTGTGGGAGTCCGAAGCATGCAATAATAATACCTGGCAGCCTCCTTATTGACCTCCAGAAGCTGAGACTTCCGATCCGCCAGTTCCCGGGCTTCCCTGGAATATTCCAGTTCCGGAAGCTTAATGCCGGCTTTCTCGGCCAGAACCTTCAAGGCCTCCTGAAAGGTATAATTCTCATATTCCATCAAGAAGGTATAGATATTGCCCCCCGCTCCGCAGCCAAAGCAATAATACATCTGTTTGCCCGGGCTGACGGAAAAGGAGGGGGACTTTTCATTATGAAAGGGGCATAAGCCAACATAAGAGCTGCCCTGCCTCTGCAGCTTGACGTAGCCGGAAATCAAATCCACGATATCGTTGCGGCTGCGCACTTCCTCAATCAAGTCATCGGAATAATGCATTTCTTCTGCCTTCCCTTCCTATTCCCCCATTCAACCATAACCCTGACCTAATAGACGGCCCAGGACTGGGGAATAAAGAGCTCCTCGAATTTGCGGATGGAATATTGGTCTGTCATGCCGGAAATGTAATCGCAGACCACCCGCTCCATACTTTCCCCCCGGTCGATCAGCTCCCGGTATTCCCGGGACAGCTGATCCGGGTGACTGCTGTAATATTCATAGAGCTCTGTCAGCATCCTCTTGGCTTTCATCTCATCATGCTTGGCAATATCATTCTTATATACATTCTCAAACATCAGGCGCCGCAGCTCCCCCATGGCCTCCCCAATCTCCTCCGATTGGAGAATCTGATCCTTCCCCCTGCTATGCTTCACAATGTCATGAATCAAGGTATTCAGCCGTTCCCGACAGGTACCTCCCAGAATCACCCGCAGGGTAATAGGAATGTCATCCTCACTGATGATACCCGCCCTTTGGGCGTCATCCATATCATGATGGATATAAGAGATCTTATCACAGAGCCGAACCACCTGTCCCTCCAGGGTATGAGGATGACCGGCGGTTCGATGGTTCAGGATTCCATCCTTCACCTCCCAGGTAAGATTCAGTCCCCTGCCATCCCTCTCCAAAAGCTCCACCACCCGGATGCTTTGCTTATAATGGGCAAAGCCCTCCGGGCAAACCTCGTCCAGGGCATCCTCCCCCGCATGGCCAAAGGGCGTGTGCCCCAAGTCATGTCCCAGGGCAATGGCTTCCACCAGATCCTCGTTCAGATTCAAGGCCTTGGCAATGGTTCTGGCGGTCTGAGACACCTCCAGGGTATGGGTCAGCCGGGTCCTGTAATGGTCCCCCTGGGGGGACAAAAAGACCTGGGTTTTATCCTTAAGCCGCCGAAAGGCCTTGGAATGCAGGATTCGATCCCGGTCTCTTTGGTAGACCGTTCGAATATCGCATTCCGCCTCCTCCATCACCCTTCCCCTGGATTCCCTGCTTTTCGACGCGTAAGGACTCAATTCCAGGAATTCCCTCTCCTCGAAGCTTTCTCGAATATTCATAGGCACCCCCATTACACCCCCGTTGAAAGAACTCACCTGTAATCATTATACGACGGTATTCCTCCAAATCCTTTTTGTTTTTCGATTTTTAAAAAAAGTGTTGACGACTATTTTCAAAAATGCTATAATAACACCTGTCGTTTGAGCAAAGGCTTTGGCGACAGCCAAATGCGGAAGTGTCGGAACTGGCAGACGAGCAAGACTAAGGATCTTGTGGCATTCGTGCCGTGTGGGTTCAAGTCCCATCTTCCGCAGACCAAAATCGGAACTGTAAACACAGTTCCGATTTTTTTATGATGAAAGCCCCGACAAGCAGCCGGGCTGAGGGGCATGCTAGCATGCACCGAAGCA
>CAVLCU010000021.1:0-9841 GCA_963661545.1 Lachnospiraceae bacterium
GCATGCACCGAAGCACGGATATTTGCCAGGCAAGACGGTATCGACAAGTAGGGCGATAGCCCGGATTGTTGATACCGGCGGCAGCTGCGGGAGCGCGCAGCGCGGAGCAGCTGGCTTTCAGAAAGCCCCGACCAGGAGGACGATAGTCCGGATTGCGGATACGGGCGGCAGCTGCGAGAGCACGTCAGTGCGGAGCAGCTGGCTTTCATAGGTGGTGGAGGCGGCTTTCATTTCTATGACCAAAGTCTGCTTGACAAACCGCCCATTTCTTACTATGATTATGTCATTGCACAAAGGCCGGAAGAGAAGGCGTTTTGATGGACATTCACCCTTTGCATTTGCGGATGCAAAGGGCTTTTTTATGAGAGGAGACATATGCTATGAGCAAAGAGCTTGCCAAGACCTATGATCCCAGGGGGTTGGAGGATCGACTGTATCAGAAGTGGCTGGACAAGGGATATTTTCATGCCCAGGTGAATCCGGACAAGAAGCCATTTACCATTGTGATGCCCCCGCCCAATGTCACGGGGCAGCTCCATATGGGGCATGCCCTGGACAATACCATGCAGGATATCCTGATCCGCTATAAGAGGATGCAAGGTTACGAGGCTCTTTGGCAGCCGGGGACAGACCATGCGGCCATCGCCACAGAGGTCAAGGTGACCAATATGCTGAAGGACCAGGGGATTGACAAGCAGGAGATCGGCCGGGAGGAATTCCTCAAGTATGCCTGGAAGTGGAAGGAGGAGTATGGCAGCCGCATTATCCACCAGCTCTACAAGCTGGGAGCCTCCGCTGACTGGGACAGGGAGCGCTTCACTATGGACGAGGGCTGCTCCAAGGCTGTGGAGGAGGTTTTTGTCCGCCTCTATGAGAAGGGATGGATCTACAAGGGCAGCAGGATCATCAATTGGTGTCCCAAGTGCCAGACCTCCCTGTCGGATGCCGAGGTGGAGCATGAGGACCAGGAGGGCTTCTTCTGGCATATCAATTATCCGGTAGTGGGGGAGGAAGGCCATTATGTGGAGATTGCCACCACCCGGCCGGAGACCCTCCTGGGAGATACGGCGGTAGCGGTCAATCCGGCGGATGACCGTTATAAGAACCTGGTGGGCAAGATGCTCAAGCTGCCCCTGACGGATCGGGAGATCCCTGTGATCGCCGACGAGTATGTAGATATGGAGTTCGGTACCGGCTGTGTGAAGATCACCCCGGCTCACGACCCCAATGACTTCGAGGTGGGCAGGCGTCACCAGCTGGAAGAGATCAATATTATGAATGACGATGCCACCATCAATGAAAGGGGGGGCAAATATGCCGGTATGGATCGTTACCAGGCTCGCAAGGCCATGGTGGCGGATCTGGAGGAGCAGGGGCTTTTGGTCAAGGTAGTTCCCCATACCCATGCGGTGGGAACCCATGATCGCTGTCATACCACGGTGGAGCCCATGATTAAGCCCCAGTGGTTTGTCCGCATGAAGGAGATGGCTCAGGCAGCCATGGATGTCTTGAAGACCCAGAGTCTGAACTTCGTGCCGGAACGCTTTGACAAGATTTACCTGCATTGGCTGGAAAATATCAAGGATTGGTGCATCTCCCGCCAGCTTTGGTGGGGTCACCGGATCCCTGCCTGGTATTGTCAGGAATGCGGAGCGATCACGGTTCACAAAGGGGGAGCCCCGGAGGGCTGCTGCAAATGCGGCTGCACCAGCCTGAAGCAGGATGAGGATACCCTGGATACCTGGTTTTCCTCCGCCCTTTGGCCTTTTTCCACCCTGGGCTGGCCCGACAAGACCCCGGAGCTGGAATATTTCTATCCCACCGATGTGCTGGTAACCGGTTATGATATCATTTTCTTCTGGGTGATTCGTATGGTATTCTCCGGTCTGGAGCAGACGGGACAGTCTCCTTTTCACCATGTTCTGATCCATGGCCTGGTGCGGGATTCCCAGGGCCGCAAGATGAGCAAGTCTCTGGGCAATGGCATCGATCCTTTGGATGTGATCGATCAATATGGAGCCGATGCCCTGCGCCTGACCCTGATGACCGGCAATGCCCCCGGCAATGATATGCGGTTCTATTGGGAGCGGGTGGAGGCCAGCCGGAATTTTGCCAATAAGGTCTGGAATGCCTCCCGTTTTATCCTGATGAATCTGGACGCTGCCCAGGTTCCGGCCAACCTCAAGAGGGAGGATCTGACTTTGGCGGATCGGTGGATCCTGCACAAGGTCAACACCCTGGCTACAGAGGTGACGGAGAACATGGACAAGTTCGAGCTGGGGATTGCGGTACAGAAGGTCTATGACTTCATCTGGGAGGAATTCTGCGACTGGTATATCGAGATGGTTAAGCCTCGCCTCTACAGTGAAAATGACGCTTCCAAGCCGGCTGCCCTTTGGACCTTGCAGGCGGTGCTGACCAAAGCCCTGCAGATGCTCCATCCCTTTATGCCCTTTATCACGGAGGAGATTTTCTGCAGCCTGAACCCGGAGGAGGAGACCATCATGCGGTCTGCCTGGCCCACCTGGCGGGCAGATTGGGATTTTGCCCAGGAGGCCGGGGATGTGGAGCTGATGAAGGAAGGGGTCAGGGCCATTCGGGCGGCCAGAACGGAGCTGAATGTGCCCTTGAGTAAGAAGGCTGCCGTCTATGTGGTATCCCCGGATGAGGCCATCCGCCAGGCCTTCAACCATGGCAAGATCTTCTTCGCTACCCTGGCCAAGGCCAGTGAGGTGGTGATCCAGGAGGACAAGACCGGCATCGGCGAGGATGCCATATCGGCCATGATACCCGGCGCCAACCTCTATATCCCCTTTGCAGACCTGCTGGATCTGGACAAGGAGCTGGAGCGTCTGGGACGGGAGAAGGAGCGTCTGGCCAAGGAGATTGCCCGCTCCCAGGGCATGCTGAAGAACCAGCGCTTTGTCAGCAAGGCTCCGGCCCAGAAGGTTCAGGAGGAAAGGGACAAGCTGGACAAATACAGCCAGATGATGGAAGAGGTCGAGACAAGACTGAGCCAATTGAACCAGACTGGGGCGGCCAGGCAGAACTAAGTCAGCCCCTACCAAGAAAACGGCAAAAGAGATGAAAAAAATAAAGATTCACAGAGATTTTGTTATAGAAGTATGCAATCGCCTATCCCTGCCCCTGCAGGCCCTGGGCTGCTGCCTGTTATACTTTTTCATTGAGGCTATTTCCCGCCATTCTCTGGGGCAGGCCTGGCTCTATATGACGGGAAAGCCTCTGGTATTCCTCTACAATGCCTTCCTGATCTTCCTGACCAGTACGGTGGCCTACCTCTTTCGCCGGCGATTTCTGGTCAGGATGGCAGTTGTGATCTTCTGGCTTTTGCTGGGCCTCATCAACGGGATCATCCTCCTGAAGCGGGTGACCCCCTTTACAGGCCCGGATCTCAAGCTTTTGACGGATGCCAAAAAGGTTATGGACAAGTACCTGTCCCCGGTGGTTCTGGTCTTGATTATCGTGGCCCTGGTTTTGCTGCTGGCCTTCCAGGTCTGGTTCTGGTTCAAGGGGCCCAAATACCAGGGTCCCCGGAACTGGATTCTGGATCTGACCATTGTGGGAGCCAGTATTGTCCTCTTTGTGGGAGCCACCCATCTGGCCTTGCAAAAAAGGGTTCTGTCCACCTATTTTGGCAATATCGCCTTTGCCTATACGGATTATGGCTATCCCTACTGCCTGGCGGTGACTATTTTCGATACCGGCATCAGCCAGCCCAACGGATATTCCCAGGAGCTTATGGATCAGATTGCAGCCAGCCAGGGAGAGGAGACCACCAGCTCGGAGCTGCCCAATCTCATCTTCCTCCAGCTGGAATCCTTCTTCGATCCGGAGCAGGTGAACTTCCTTAGGATTTCCCAGGATCCCATTCCCAACTTCCGCCGCATGATGGAGGAATATTCCTCCGGCTATTTTCGGGTGCCCTCCATCGGGGCAGGAACAGCCAATACGGAATTTGAGACCATCACGGGCATGAGTCTGCGCTATTTTGGAGCGGGGGAATATCCCTACAAGACCATTTTGAAGGAGAAGACCTGTGAGAGCATTCCCTATGTCCTGAAGGATCTGGGTTATACCACCCATGCCATCCATGACAATGAGGCGGATTTCTACTCCCGGCGCAGGGTATTTCCCATGCTGGGCTTTGATACCTTCACCTCCCAGGAATATATGGCGGATGTGACGGATACCACGGAGACCGGCTGGCTCAAGGATCATATCCTGACGGAGGAGATCCTCAAATGCCTGGATGCCACCCGGGGAAGGGATTATATCTATACCATTTCCGTCCAAGGACATGGGGACTATCCCACGGAGCCGGTGCTGGATCAGCCTCTGATCACGGTAAGCGGGGCAGAAGATCGGGAAAAGAATAATTACTCCTGGGAGTATTACTGCAACGAGATCCATGAGATGGATGCCTTTATCCAGGAGCTGACGGATACTCTGGCGGAATATCCGGAGCCGGTGGTTCTGGTCATGTACGGCGACCACCTGCCTACCATGGGGCTGGAGACCAAGGAGGTGAAGAACCGCTACCTCTTCCAGACTCAATATGTCATCTGGGACAATATGGGACTGGAGAAGGAGGATGAGAATCTGGCCTCCTATCAGATGGGAGCCCATGTCCTGGATCAGGTGGGCATTCACACAGGCAATCTGGTCACCTACCATCAGACTCGCCGCAATAGCAAGAATTATCAGCGGGATCTGGAGACCCTTCAATACGATATGCTCTATGGAGAGGAGTATATCTATGACGGGGAAAGCCCCTACAAGGAAACGAAGATGCAGATGGGAGTGGAGCCGGTGGAGCTGGAGGGTATCGCCAGGAAGACCGAGGGGGTCTACTATATCAGCGGCAAGAACTTCACGGCCGCCAGCCGGCTGGAGGTCAATGGAGAACGGATCGAGGATACCCTCTATCTTAGCACGAATTCCCTGATTGTCCGGGAGATCGAGCTGGAGGAGGGGGACAGTCTGCGGGTGATTCAGGAGGGGGATAATTCCAGCAAGGCGGAGCTGTCCGCCACAGAGCCCCTGATCTATGAAGGAGAGCAGAAGGAGAAGAAGGACACCGATCAGAAGACGGGCGGCGTGATGCCTGCAGATCAGTCTGCCGCAGAGAAGGGAGCAGAGAAGTGACATGGTTGCGATTTATTTGATTCCAGTTTATGTGCTGGTGAACCTGTATTTTTTCCGGAGGATCTACGGCTGGCTGAAGGTCTGCAGCCCCCGCTTCCAGGGTCGAAAGGGGCTGATTCTCTCCCTGGTGGTCTATATCTTCCTGGCCTTGTCCATGGTGATTGCCTTTTTCCTCCCGGCAGGGAGACTGCAGCGGATCATGAAGCTGGTGAGTAACTATTGGCTGGGTTTTATCCTCTACCTGGGTCTCACCCTGGCCTGTGCAGATCTTCTTCGCTTTCTCCTGTTTCGCAGCAAGAGGCTGAAAAAGAAGCTGCAAGGCATCCGGCCCCATAGAATCGTAGGAGGGATCTGTGCGGGAGTCATCGCCGGCTTTTGTCTCTACGGAGTCATCAATGCCCGGATCGTCCGGGTGACTCCCTATGAGGTGACAGTGAATAAGAAGGTGGAGGGCTTGGATTCCCTCAAGCTGGTTCTGGTGGCAGACCTGCACCTGGGATACAATATCGGCCTTTCTCACATGCAGGCCATGGTAGAGAAGATCAATGCCCAGGACCCGGATCTGGTGGTGATAGCCGGGGACATCTTCGATAATGAGTGGGAAGCCGTAGACCAGCCGGATCAGCTGGTGGAGACCCTGCAGGGCATTCAATCCAGGTATGGCGTCTATGCCTGCTATGGGAACCATGACATCCAGGAGCCCATCCTGGCCGGCTTTACCTTCAAAAGTCAGGGAAAGAAGGTCAGCGATCCCCATATGGATCAGTTTCTGGAAGAGGCAGGGATTCAGCTCCTGCGAGACGAGTATGTGATGATCGCAGATAAGATCTACCTCTACGGCCGTCCGGATGCCCAAAGACTGGGCAGGGGCATTGACCGGAGAAAGACACCGGCCCAGATTACGGCAGACCTGGATCCCACCAAGCCTATCCTGGTAATGGATCACCAGCCTCGACAATTGCAGGAGCTGGCAGATGCCGGGGTGGATGTGGATCTGTGCGGCCATACCCATGACGGCCAGCTCTTCCCCGCCAACCTGACTACCAAGCTGATGTGGGAGAATTCCTGTGGCTACATGAAAATCGGTCAGATGCACAATATTGTAACCTCCGGCCTGGGCCTCTTCGGGCCCAATATGAGGGTGGGAACCCGGTCGGAGATCTGCCCCATTGTGATCCATTTCGCAGAAAGCTGAGGGAAGGAGGATGCCCTGTATCTGGATGACATTGAGTCCCTGACCAAACCCCTGCTTAATCCGGCAGGGGTTTGATCTTTTTGCGGAAGACTTTGCGATAGAAGATGGTCGTCAGCAGGAGGGAGGCAATCTCGGCGATGGGGAAGGACCACCATACCAGTTCCAGTCCCCCGAGCCTGGCCAGAAGGTAGGCCGCAGGGAGGAGGACGATGAGCTGACGGGCCAGGGAGTTGATCATGCTATAAATGGCATCTCCCAGAGCCTGCAGGACGGAACCCAGGACAATGCAATAGCCGGCGAAAAGGAAGCTGAGGCTAATGATTCGCAGAGCGGGGGCGCCGATCTCAATCATCTGAGGGGAGGCATTGAAGAGTCCCAGCAGCAGGTGGGGAATGGTCCAGAAGAGGATAATTCCCAGAAACATCAAGGCACAGGCCGAGATTACCCCCAGGCGGGTTACCCTGCGGATTCGCTTCTGGTGCTGAGCACCGTAATTATAAGCGACAATGGGAACCATACCGTTGTTGAGGCCGAAGACCGGCATGAAGATCATACTGTTCAGCTTGTAGTAGACGCCGAATACGGCGGCTGCCGTGGAGGAAAATCCCATGAGGATCAGGTTCATGCCCAGGGTCATGACGGAGCCGATGCATTGCATGATAATCGAGGGGATGCCGATCTTGTAGATATCGCCGATAAGCCTGCCCCTGAGACGAAGCCTGGTCAGATTGATGTTAATCTCCCTGTTGAAGCGGAGGTTGAAGAAGAAGGCCAGCAAAGCGCCGATGACCTGCCCCAGAACGGTGGCGGCGGCAGCACCGGCTACTCCCATCTGGGGGAAGCCCCAATAGCCGAAGATCAGGACGGGATCCATCACGATATTGATGACGGCTCCCACGGATTGGGAAATCATGGTAAAGAAGGTCTTACCGGTGGAGATTAAGAGCCGCTCCATGGTAATCTGCAGGAAGACGCCGATGCAGAGGGTACAGCAGATCTGCATATATTGCACGCCGTAGGTATAGATCTCCGGGTCGGCGGTGGCAGTCTGCAGAGCCATGAAGGGTCCGGCACACACAAACATGACCGCGGCAAAAATGACGCTGCTGAGGATGGCCAGGAAAACCCCGTGGCGAGCCACATGGTTGGCCTCTTCAAACTTCTTGGCTCCCAGATTCCGGGAGATCAGGGCATTGATGCCCACCCCGGTACCGGCGGCGATGGAAATCATCAGATTCTGGATGGGAAAGATCAGGGATACAGCAGTCAGAGCATTCTCACTGATCTGGGATACGTAGATACTGTCTACTACATTATAGAGGGCCTGGATAATCATGGAAATGATCATGGGCAGGGACATCTGGAATAAAAGTTTCCCCACAGGCATGGTGCCCATCTTGTTCTCAGTTTGCACGGTGTCCATTGATACGACTCTCCCTTCTTCTTGCGTAGGAATTCACTCATGGTTTGGGTGCTTTAACCCCCAAACCACGTATCATTCTAGTAGAAGGCAGGGACCCTGTCAAGATGGTTTTCTCCCCTTATTCCGTCTGTGTCTCTAATTTCACATGCCGTTTGTAGAAAGCCACTCCAAGTTTGAAAAAGTGGGACAGCCCATCCTGTTTCGATAGAAAGAACAATACAAGAAGGAATAAGGGTTTGGGTAGCCAAACAGGGGGACTCATGCTATACTTAGGCCATGAGAATGCAAGGGATCGCAAGAGAGACAGGGAACAGGAGGGAATGAATCCATGGAGAGGAAGAAGCTGCCGGTGGGCATTGAGAATTTTGCGGAAATCCGACAGCAGGATTTCTACTATGTAGATAAAACGGGCCTGATCGAGGAGCTCTTGGAGGGCTGGGGAAAGGTCAATCTCTTTACCCGTCCCAGGCGCTTTGGCAAGACCTTGAATATGAGCATGCTGAAGAGCTTTTTTCAGGTGGGAACTTCCCCCGATCTTTTCCAGGGGCTGGCGATTGCCCGGAATCAGACCCTATGCCGGACTTATCAGGGAAAATATCCGGTGGTCTATGTATCCCTGAAGGGGGTGGATGGGCCGGATTATGAGACGGCCTGCGGACGTCTCAAGGAGATCCTTCTGGAAGAGGCTTCCCGTCTTCAATATTTATTGGACAGCGATCGGATCTCTGCCACAGACAAGCTGCCTCTGCGGCTTTGGCTGGAGAGGGAGAAGGAGGCTCCTGATCTGGCTGCCTCCCTGCGTATCTTCTGCAAGCTTTTGGAGAAACACTATGGAAGAAAAACCATCCTTCTAATCGATGAATATGATGTTCCCCTGGACAAGGCCTACCAATATGGCTATTACCAGCAGATGGCGGATCTGATCCGAGCCATGTTCGGCGCAGCCCTGAAGACCAATGACAGCCTCTTTTTCGCCGTGCTGACCGGCTGCCTGCGGGTGTCCAAGGAGAGTATTTTCACAGGACTGAACAATCTGATGGTGCATTCCATCAGCGATGTGAAATACGAGGAATACTTTGGCTTTGGCGAGCAGGATGTTGCCGCTATGCTGACTTATTACGGCCTGGAGGCCCATGGGGATCAGATGAGGGAATGGTATGACGGCTATCGGTTCGGTGACCGTGCGATCTATTGCCCCTGGGATGTCATCAACTATTGCTATACCCTGCGCAGCGATCCCCTGGCGGAGCCCAGGGCCTATTGGATCAATACCAGCGGCAACGACATGGTGAAGCGCCTGATCTGTCATGGGAGTGCCGGTACGACCCAGATGGAGATAGAAAGTCTGATTGCCGGCGGGAGGATCGTCAAGACCTTAAATGAGAATCTGACTCATAACGAAATCGATGAGAATCTGGAAAATATCTGGAGCCTTCTCTATATGACCGGCTACCTTACCTCTGCCAGCCGACCTTCTGAGGGCCGCTACAGCCTGCGCATTCCCAACAAGGAGATTCTGCAGATCTACAAGCAGCAGGTCCTGCAATGGTTTCGGGATAAAATCCAGGCAGAAGCCCATAGATTGGCAAGTCTCTATGCAGCCTTTGAAAGGGGGGAGGGGGAGACCATCCGGGAGTTTCTGGATAACCAGCTCCTGGATACGGTAAGCTTCTACGATGCCTACGAATCCTTCTACCATGGCTTTCTGCTGGCTCTTCTTAGTACCTGCGGGGATTGGCAGGTTACCTCCAATGCGGAAACGGGCAGGGGTCGCAGTGATATCCTGGTTCAGAGAAAGGACAGGAAAGTGGGTTTCGTGGTGGAGATTAAAAATGTAAGGGAGGAGAAGGAGCTGGACGCAGCCTGCCAAAAGGCGATGAAGCAGATCGAGGAAAGGGATTATACGGCTCTTTTGCGCCGCTATCGGGTGAAAAAGATATGGACCTATGCCATTGCCTTCTGGGAGAAGGAATGCAAGGTTCTGGTGGGGTCGGTCCTCCTTCCTTGTGAAGGAGACGCCAGCCGTCCCGGGAGGTCCTTATGACAGAATTTCAGAT
>CAVLCU010000021.1:9851-23561 GCA_963661545.1 Lachnospiraceae bacterium
GATTAAGCTGGCAGGCCAGGTGATAGAGATCCGGGCTCTTTACCCGGAAGTAGGCCGGATGTGCCAGCCCTATCTCTGCCAGGGGCAAAAGCCGGATCTGCGGGTAATCAGTTCTCAGGCAGGGATCGAATATGAGAAAAAGAGGAAGGAAGGCGGGGATTCGGAGGTGTCGGAAGCCTATCTGGAGACCCTGGCGGTCTACCGATCCATTGCGGAGCAGATGCCCAGCCATTCTGCCTTCCTGATGCACGGGTCTGCCGTGGCGGTGGGTCAGGAGGCTTACCTCTTCGCTGCCGCCAGCGGGGTGGGCAAGACCACCCGTACCACCCGGTGGCTGGACCAGATTCCAGGCTCCTATGTGGTCAATGGGGACAAGCCCCTGCTGAAGGTGACTCCTGACCGGGTATGGGTCTGCGGTACTCCCTGGTCCGGCAAGGAAAGACTGCATACCAATACCTGTGTTCCCCTGAAAGCCATCCTGCTGTTAGAAAGGGATGGGGAAAGCTCTCTGCGGAAAATTCCATTTTCGGAGGCCTTCGTGCCCCTCCTGCGACAAACCTACCGAACGGAGGATCCGGGAGAAATGGCCAAAACCCTGAGCCTGCTGAAAGAGCTGGAGTCCCGGGTGGATTGCTACAGCTACCATACCAATCTGGAGGATACCGACATGAACCACCTCTATGAGAGGATCCGATCCTCCCAACCGGAAGCATAGAGGGGATCCAATCATAGAGGAAACGCCTGCCAACTGATCGAATTTACCGAAACAAAGGTTGCCAGCCCCCGGGGATTATGATACAATACGAGAAAATGAAGTCTGCCGGGATTCCCTAAGGGGCTTTTCGACATCCTATTAAGATATGAGGAGACATCGCATTGAAGTTAAAGCATACCTTTGAAATGATGGAGATTGATGAGCAGCAGATGGCTGTTCCGGTAGGGGATGGGGCGGAGGCCTTCCATGGTATCCTGAAGCTGAACCAGAGTGCAGCGGCCATCCTGAACCTCCTGAAGGAGGATACCACCGAGGAGGAGATAGTGGGGAAGCTGAAGGAGACCTATGATTCCCCCGAGGAGGAGATCCGAACCTATGTCCATGACTATGTGGAAGAACTGAAGAAGGCTGGATTTGTGGACTAAGGCCCCTGCTGCACGCAGTTTGGCCCCGTCGCGAAGGCCAGCCGGCTGCTCCGCAGGAAGGTGCTCCCACAGTCGCCGTCACAGGGAAGGAATCACAGGGAATCATCGATGCAGGTAATAAAGAAAGCCAGATCCCGGGTTGCCAAAGCCTGGGGCATACAGAAGGTCAGGGATATTCCCTATCGCTTATTGACCTATACCCTCCAAACCCACTGGGAGGAGGGACTTCTCCTCTACAATGTTATGACAGGGGAACTCCTGCAGCTGGATCCGGAGGAAAAGCGCTTCCTGGAGAGTCTGCCGGGCAGAGTTCCGGATTCCTGCCGGGATTTGATTGAGAAGCATTTTCTGGTGCCGGAGGACTACGATGAGAGGAAGGCCACCGGCCAGATCCGCCGGGTTCTGAGCGCTCTGCAGAATCAGAAGGATATTACAGGATATACCATCCTTCCCACCACCCATTGCAATGCCAGATGCTTTTACTGCTATGAATGCAATTATGAGCACATCCATATGACCCGGGAGCGGGCCCATGAGGTGGTGCAATATATTGTGGAACACAGCCATGGGAAGAAGGTTTCCCTCCAGTGGTTTGGGGGAGAACCTCTGGTGGGGGTCAGGATTATTTCCCAGATTTGCAGGGAACTGACCGAGCAGGGAGTGGAATTCACCTCCTCCATGATCAGCAACGGAGCCCTCTTTGATGCTCAGCTGGTGGAGGAAGCCAAGAATCTCTGGAAGCTGAAGAGCGTTCAGATTACCATAGATGGAACAGAGGAGGTCTACAATCGGGTCAAGGCCTATGTGGGCATGAAGGGAAGTCCTTATCGGCGAGTCCTGTCCAACATCCGCCTCCTGTCCCAGGCGGGAATCCGGGTTTCCATCCGCATTAACCTGGGCTTCCATAATATGGACGACACCCGAAATCTGATAGAGGAATTGAGTCAGACCTTTGCAGACCAGGAGCTTGTATCCATGTATGTCCACGAGCTCTTCGAGGGGGAGGGCACCAAGCCCAGGCTCTATACCCAGGAGGAGAAGGATTACCTGGCCAGCCTGGTTCTGGACTTCAATGCTGCCATCGCCGGCAAGGGGATGTACCGGAGGGACAAAAGCCTTCCCTCCCTGACCCTGTCCCATTGTATGGCGGACCAGGATGGCTCCCTCATCATCCAGCCCGGGGGCCAGCTGACCAAGTGTGAGCACAGCCCGGCTCTGGAACACTTCGGTACCATAGATTCCCCCCAGTGGGATTTAGACCGTATAGGGCTGTGGAAGACCCATGCAGAGCTACCCCAATGTTGGGATTGTCCCCTCTATCCCTCCTGCATTTGGCCGGTTAAATGCCCCTCCACCGGGGAATGCCGGGGACCCCTGCAGAGGAAGAAGATAGAGGATGCCCGGGAGGCTATGGCAGAGGCAGCAAGAGACAGCAGAGAAAAAAGACAGGCAGAAGATAAGAGACAGGAAGAAGAGACAGCCAGGGAAGAGACAGAGGGAAAAAGAGAAATCAGGAGGTGAGAGTTATGAAGGCAAGAATGGAAAAACCCCAGATGGAGATGGTAGAGTTCGAGGCAGAGGATATCATTACGTCCAGTGGGGGGGGATGCTCGGGTGATTGCATCAAAGTTTGCACCAATGAGTGTCAAACTGTATGTCAATCAAATTGCAATGAGGTCACCCCATGATGACAGGATGAAAACCAATCCGAGAGTATGGGTCACAGAGAACAGGGGCAGCTGCGTCAGCACCAATCCGGTGGGGGAGCAGCTGCCCTTTCCTCACAGCGGGATGCCAGGAGCTCTGCCGGAGTTTTTCAGAAAAAACGCAACAAGGATTAGCCCTCCTGCCGTCTCCTTCGTATCTATAAGTACAGTAGTTAAACCCCTTGCATTTCTGGCTCAGATGTGGTAATTTATCAAGGTGAAAGAAACTCGGATGAGAATTAGGGGTTTTGCGACTGAATACAAATGACAGGAGGATAAAACCATGAAGTTAGAGAAGCCAGAGATGGAGATTGTAGAGTTTGAGGCAGAGGATATTATCTGTACAAGCGGGGAGTGCTCGTCAAACTGTCCGCAGGATGGCTCTGTTCATTGCAAACAAGATGTAGCCTGAGTAGAATATTATACAGGTGTAAGGAGGACAGAATAATATGAGCGATAAGGTTTTGCTGGGGGAAGCCGAACTTGACAATGTGCAAGGGGGAATGATGAAGTTTAGCGGCGGCAATATGATCATGACCTATACACATAACGATGGGACGATTACGAAATATCCGATTACCAATGGCGATTCGCAGGCGGCTTATGACCGGTGTCTGATTCTTCATGCCCAATATCATAATCAGGAGGACTATATCCTGGAGATCCTTCAGAAGGAAGGGATTGTGGGAGAGCAGATCTATCCTTGATCCTGAAGGGTGATGGGACAATCCGTGTAACCGGAGGTTTAGGTATTGTGACACCAAAACCAATTTTACAGAATAGATGACAAAGAACCGATAGAGGTCTAGCTGGCAGGGGTGTCGGTTGGGCCTCTTTTTGGACAAAGGACGAAAGGGAGGATTTGATATGACCATGGGATTACAGCATTTGTTTGATATGCAGCATTTTGAGCCCAATAGCAAGCTTCAGTCTCTGATTGATGATACCATGAGAAGATATGGGGGATCCGGCCGCCAGGAGTTGGGGGAATCGGATCTGGAGATGTTATATGCAGCGGGAATGCCCTATGCTTCCGAGGGGAAGAAGGGCTTTGGTCAGCAGGGTGAGGATCTGGACGAATGGCGGCCGTGACAGTCGAGGACATATACAAGAATTATTATAAGAAAGTAAGCGGTTTTGTCTACAAGAAGGTAGGGGACTACAATGTGGTGGAGGATATTGTATCGGATGTCTTTCTGAAGATCGCCAGCAATATCGACCGCTTTGACCCCCAGAAGGCGGCGGTGTCCACCTGGGTATATACCATTACCAACCGGACAGTGCTGGATTATTACCGGACCCGGAAGGTACACGGGCAGATTCCGGAGGAGGATGGAGCCACCGGAGCCATGCCGGAGACTCTGGTGGACAGCGCCCCCCTGGATTCGGATCTGATGGCCAAGGAGCAGCTGGCGGAGCTGGCGGATGCCCTGGAGCGGATTCCCCAGAGATCCCGGGATATCCTGATTCTCCATTATTACCAGAATATGACCCTCAAGGAGGTTGCCCAGCGCATTGGCATGTCCTATGCCAATATTAAGCTGGTCCACAAGAAGGCTCTGGTGGAGCTGCGGCAGCTGATGGCATCGTGAAAGGGTAGAGGATATGTCGGAAGAGAAGAAGCCTTCCCTGTTTCGGAAGAAGAGCGAGGAGTATATCAATTCTCCGGAGAAGCTGGATCACTATCTCCATGTGACCTCTCCGGGGGTCTGGATCCTGCTGCTGGCGGTGATCATCCTGCTGGTGGGAGCCTGTATCTGGGGCGTTCTGGGCAGGCTGGAGACCCATGTTTCTCTGGCGGTGGTGTCGGATCAGGGAAAGGGTGCGGCCTATGTGCCGGAGAGTGCCGTGAATGCGGTAGTCAAGTCCCAGACAGCCAGGATTGAGGGGCAAAGTATTACCCTGGAGCCCAATGCCCTGGAGCCCATGACGGTGACGGATTCCACCAATGTCTATGTCAGGCAGGCGGGAGGATTGAAGGTGGGGGATATCGTCTATGAGATTCCCATCAAGGAGAATCTGGAGAGTCTGGGTCTGACCAACAGCGTCTACAGCGCTACGGTAACCACGGAGACCATTTCCCCCATTTCCCTCCTATTGAATTAAGGGAGGCCGTCGGGAGCTTCCCGGACAGAGCGTGAGTAGAAGTATGCATACGAAGAAGATCGAGAAGAAGATCGAGAAGACGAACAAGGCCGACAAGAAGATCAAAAGCCCCCTGACCCGGGGAGTGGCCAAGGTGCCGGTGATCATGCAGCTGGAGATGCTGGAATGCGGGGCAGCCAGCTTGGCTATGATCCTGGGTTATTATGAGAAATGGATTACCCTGGAACAGGCCCGGGTGGATTGCGGAGTATCCCGGGACGGGTCCAGCGCCAGGAATATCATGCAGGCGGCCAGAAGCTATGGCCTGGAGGTCAAGGCCTACCGCCTGGAACCGGAGTCTCTCCTGGAGGAGGGACCCTTTCCCTGTATCATCCACTGGGGCTTTAACCATTTTGTGGTATTGGACGGTTTCCGGGGGAAGAAGGCCGTCCTCAATGATCCGGCCAGAGGGCGAGTGACGGTATCCTGGGAGGAATTTGACCGGGAATTCACCGGCATCTGCCTGACCTTTGAGCCGGGGGAGGACTTTGAACCGGAGGGCCGGCGCAAGTCGGTTCTGGATTATGTGCGGGAGCGGATGGTGGGAACCGGGGTTGCGGTGACCTTCGTGGTGTTGACCACCACCATCATTGCCCTCCTGGGAGTGATACAGCCGGTCTTTAGCCGCATTTTTTTGGATCGCCTGCTGACAGGGCAGAACCGGGAATGGCTCTGGCCTTTTTTGCTTGCCTTTAGCCTATTGGCAGGCGTCATTATCCTCATGACCTGGGTCAGTACCATCTACAGCCTCAAGATCCAGGGGAAAATGGCTGCTGTAGGGAGCTCTTCCTATCTCTGGAAGATCCTCCGCCTGCCTATGCAATTCTTTGAGCAGCGGATGCCGGGGGATCTGTCGGACCGCCAGGGGGATAATGCCGCCATTGCGGGAACCCTGGTCAATACCTTCGGTCCTTTGGCCATCAACACGGCTATGATGGTTTTCTACCTGGTGGTTATGCTGCGCTACAACGTCCTTCTGACCCTGATCGGGATCAGCGCTATTTTCATCAATATGCTGGTATCCAGGATTGTGACCGCCAAGAGGATCAACATCCAGCGGGTTCAGATGAGGGACCAGGGCAAGCTGACCAGCGCCATGCTGGCCGGGATCAATATGATCGAAACCATCAAGGCCAGTGGGGCGGAGAAGGGATATTTCGGCCGGGTGGCGGGCTATCAGGCCAGCGTCAATGCCCAGCAGGTGCGCTATACCCGCCTGAACCAGTGGCTGGGCATGGTGCCCACCATCTGCACTACCCTGGCCAACCTGGCGGTGCTGGGATATGGGATCAATCTGGTGCTGGCGGGGAAGTTTACCCTCGGTATGGTTATGGCCTTCCAGGGCTTTTTAAGCTCCTTTACCACGCCGGCTGCCTCCCTCATCTCTGCCGGCCAGTCCATGCAGGAGATGATTACCCAGATGGAGCGGGTGGATGATGTCATGAGCTATGAAAATGACGCCTGGTTCGCCCCCACCACCGGGGAGGAGAAGGCAAAAGACCAGTCGGAGAAGGCCCAGGAGAAGGGAAAAGAGCAGACCAAAGATCAGACGGAGGACAAGTCCGGGGAGGGGACGGCTAAGCTCTCCGGCCGGATCCGGATGAGGGATGTGACCTTCGGCTATTCCCGCCTGAGTCCCCCTTTGATTGAGCATTTTTCCATGGAAATGCAGCCGGGGCAGAAGGTGGCCTTCGTGGGGAGGTCGGGCTGCGGCAAATCCACCCTGGCCAAGCTCCTGTCGGGTCTTTGCCAGCCCTGGTCAGGGAGCATCGAGTTCGACGGCAAATCCCTGTCCCAGATCGACCGGGATGTCTTCGCCGGTTCTGTCTCTGTGGTAGATCAGGATATCGTTCTCTTCGATGATACCATCGCCGACAATATCCGTATGTGGGATGCCACGGTGGAGGACTTCGAGGTGATTATGGCAGCCCGGGATGCAGGCCTTTATGAGGATATCCTCAAGGGAGGCGGCTTCCACCATAAGCTGCTGGAGGGAGGCCGGGACCTGTCCGGGGGCCAGCGCCAGAGGCTGGAGATTGCCAGAGCCCTGGCCCAGGATCCCACCATTTGTATCCTGGATGAGGCTACCTCAGCCCTGGATGCCCAGACGGAGCACGATGTGGTGGAGGCCATCAGCAACCGGGGCATCACCTGCGTGGTCATTGCCCACCGCTTGTCTACCATCCGGGATTGTGATGAGATTATCGTCCTGGAGGGGGGCAAGGTGGTGGAGCGGGGCACCCATGAGGAGCTCATGGCCCTGGAAGGGGCCTATACCCGCCTGGTAACCAGCGAGTAAGTCCCCCTGGGGAGGACCAAGGGATCCAAGGCCAGGAAGAGGCAGATTCAGGAGATGACCGGCGGTCAGGAAAGGGCAGATCTAGAGGAGAACCGGCGGATAGGAAGGAATAGGATGCATGGGATGGTTTGAGGATCAGATTGACAACCGGAAGAGACATGAAGATGAGCTCCTGACGGAAGCTTTTCAGAGCCTTTCCCGGGCTGTGGTGCAGCATAAGGTGGGGAAGGGTCTCTTTGGCAAGGGCCAGGATATGAAGGATGCGGTCTCCCAGCTCCTGCGCTACTACGATGTGAAGGAGAGGGAGGTTCCTGCCCGGCTGGAGAGCCTGGAGGAGAAGCTGGACTATCTGCTGGCTCCTTCCGGCATCTTTTACCGGGAGGTCAGGCTGGAAAAGGGCTGGCACAAGGATGCCATGGGGGTCATGATGACCACCATGAAGGAGGATGGAGCCGTGGTGACCATCCTCCCCGGTGAGATGGGGGGCTTCTTCTATGTGGATCCCCATACGGGAAGGAGAACCCGGATCCGTGGCAGGGAGGCGGAGAAGATGGGGGAGGAGGCTTATTGCTTCTACCGTCCTCTCCCCATGCGCAAGCTGAAGGGGCTGGACATCTGGAAATATATGAAGGCCTGTCTGACCACCTGGGATCTGGTCAGCTTCGGCCTGGCGGCTCTGGCTGTGACCCTGTTGGGCTTGCTGGTTCCCAAGCTGAACCGGCTCCTGACGGGGACCGTGGTGGCCTCCCGGAGTTATCAGCTCCTGGTGGCGGTGATGAGCTTCCTGGTCTGCATCAGTCTGGGCAATGTGATCTTTTCCTCCATCAAGGGGCTTTTGCTGACCCGCATCGGCAGCAAGCTGACCAATCAGGTTATGGCGGCCACCATGATGCGGGTTTTGTCCCTGCCGGCGGACTTCTTCCGGGATTACACTACCGGCCAATTGACCCAATACCTGTCCTACATGTCCTCCATCTGTAATACGGTGGTCAATGCGGTATTTTCCACGGGCCTGACGGGGATCTTTTCCCTGGTCTACCTGGCTCAGGTCTTTACCTTTGCCAGGACTCTGGTGATTCCCTCCCTCCTGGTGACGATCCTGACCCTGGCAGTGAGTATGATCAGCGCTGCTGCCCAGGCTGTCATCAGCAAGGAGCAGATGCAGCTGGCTGCGGAGGAAAAGGGCATTGTATATTCCCTGATCTCCGGCGTGCGCAAGATTCGCCTGGCGGGGGCGGAGAAGCGGGCTTTTGTCAAATGGGCGGATTGTTATGCCAGAGAGGCGGAGCTCCAATACAGCCCCCCGGCTCAGATTAAGCTTAACAAGGTCATTACCACGGCGATTTCCCTGATCGGAACCCTCTTTATCTATTATGCCGCTGTGGAAAATCAGGTCTCTGTGGCGGATTATTATGCCTTCAACTCGGCCTATGGCTATATCTCCGCTGCCTTTACCGCCCTGGCTTCGGTGGCCACTACCATCGCCACCATCCGGCCGGGAATGACCCTGGTTCGTCCCCTGCTGGAGGCTGAGCCGGAGCTGACCCAGGGGCTGGAGACAGTGACAGACCTCTCCGGAGCCATCGAGCTGTCCCATGTCTCCTTCCGCTATCAGAAAGAGAGTCCCCTGGTGCTGGATGACCTGTCCCTGAAGATCCCCTCCGGCCAATACGTGGCCATCGTGGGTAAGACCGGCTGCGGCAAGTCCACCCTTTTGCGCCTGCTGCTGGGCTTTGAGCATCCCAGCCAGGGCAGCATCTTCTATGACAGGAAGGATACGAGCAACCTGGATATGCATTCCGTCCGCAAGAAAATCGGCACGGTCATGCAGGATGGCAAGCTCTTCCAGGGCAGCATTTACGAAAATATCACCATTGCGGATCCCAGTTTGTCCATGGAGGCGGCCTGGGAGGCAGCCAGGATCGGGGGCATTGCAGAGGATATCCGGGCCATGCCCATGGGCATGCATACCATGCTCTCCGGGGGAGGCGGAGGAGTCTCCGGGGGTCAGAGGCAGAGACTGATGATCGCCCGGGCCGTGGCTCCCAAGCCCAAGATCCTTTTCCTGGATGAGGCCACCTCCGCCCTGGACAATATCACCCAGAAGCAGGTGTCGGATTCCCTGGACAAGCTGAAGTGTACCCGGCTGGTGATTGCCCACCGCCTGTCCACCATCCGCCACTGCCACAGGATCCTGGTGCTGGATCAGGGCAGGATCATCGAGGACGGTACCTACGAGGAGCTGATGGAGCAGAAGGGCTTCTTCGCAGAGTTGGTAGAAAGGCAAAAGGTCTGAGAAGGGCTTTTTCCCAGCATGGACAGAAAGACAGCGGGGCTAGGAAGAGGATGACATTTGAAGAGGAATTGGCTTCCACCGGGAGGCTGGTCTATACCAATAAGGGCACTTCCATGCTGCCCCTCCTGCGGCAGGGCAGGGATGTGATGGTCATTGAGGCTTGTCCGGCCAGCCAGGTGGAGAAGCTGGATGCCGTCCTCTTTGTCCGGACCCGGGGGGAGGCTAAGGAGAAGGGACAAGGGCCGGGACAGGGCCTTCCCCAGGAGAGGAAGGATTATGTGCTGCACAGGGTTTTGCGGGTGAATCCCGACGGGACCTTCTGGATCATAGGGGATCATTGCCTGAGTGGAGAGACGGTTTCGGGAGACCAGATCCTGGGACGGCTGACTGCCGTGATTCGGGAGGGGCGCACCCTCTCGGTGAGGGATCCCCTCTACCGCTGCTATCTCCACCTTTGGTGCCGCCCCTACCGCCTGCGGATCTTCCTCCTGCGGGGCAGGAATTTCCTGAAAAGGGGGTTACGCTTCCTAAAGAGACGGATTTCTGGGAGGTGAGGAGGAATTTATGAAAATCGATGACAATCCCACCAATCGGATCCATACCCATATCAGTTCCTCCCACCGGTGGTTTGACCTGAATCTGAAGGAGGTATGGAGGTACCGGGATCTGATTCTTTTATTTACCAAACGCTCCTTCAAGGTGGCCTACAAGCAGACCATCCTGGGGCCTCTTTGGCTTTTCCTCAACCCCTTTCTTACCTCTATCGTCTATACCATTCTCTTTGGAAATATAGCCGGTCTGTCCACGGATGGGATTCCCCGGATCCTCTTCTACCTGTCCGGAACCGCTATCTGGAGCCTTTTCTCCACCTGCCTGACCAACAATGCCTCCACCTTCACCAGCAACGCCCACCTCTTCGGGAAAATCTATTTTCCCCGCCTGACAGTCCCTATTTCCAACCTCCTGTCAGCCATCATCCGCTTCGGCATTTCCATGCTGCTGGTGCTGGCTCTCTTGTTTTATTACTGTTTGAGGGGGCTGGTGGCTCCCCATTGGATCTGCTGGCTGGTCCTGCCCCTCTTGCTGGTCTGGATCGGCCTTATCGGCATGGAGTGCGGCATCCTGATCTCCAGCGTCACCACCAAATATAGGGATTTAAGTGTCCTGGTCACCTTCGGGGTGTCCCTGTGGATGTACGGAACTCCGGTGGTCTACCCCCTGTCCCAGCTGCCGGCAGGCTGGCTGCGAAACCTGGTGGAACTCAATCCCGTGACCGCTCCCGTGGAACTCTTTCGCTATGCCATCCTGGGACAGGGTACTCTGGTGCTCCCCAGCCTGGTCCTTTCCCTGGTCTTTACCCTGGTGGTGGGTCTGCTGGCGGTTCTGGTCTTCAACAAGGTGGAGCGTACCTTTATCGATACCGTATAGGAGGATAGGAGATGAGGAGGGTGAAGATGGACAAGCAGGGGGCAGGGGCACAAGTGCAGGCAGCGCAGAAGCAAGGGCCGCCTGCTATCGTCATCCGGGGCCTGAAGAAGCAATATCGCCTGGGGGCCATCGGGGGAAAAACCCTGCAGGAGGAGCTTCAATCCTGGTGGGCCAGGAAGCGGGGCAGGGAGGATCCCAACCTCCGCATCGGTACCCGGACCGACCTCATAGGCAAGAAGTTTATGGCCCTGGACGGCATCGATCTGGAGATCCGCCAGGGGGAGACGGTGGGGATCATAGGAGCCAACGGGGCCGGTAAGTCCACCCTTTTGAAGATTCTGTCCCGCATCACCGCCCCCACCCAGGGGGACATTGACATTTACGGCCGCATCACCTCCATGCTGGAGGTGGGAACCGGCTTCCACGGGGAGATGACCGGGCGGGAAAATGTCTACATGAATGGGGCTATCCTGGGGATGACCCGGTCCGAGATTGACAGTCAGCTGGACAAGATCATAGAATTTTCCGAAATCGGGGAATTCATCGATACGCCGGTAAAGCGATATTCCTCCGGTATGTTTGTGAAGCTGGCCTTTTCCGTGGCCGCCCACCTAAAGAGCGAGATTATGATCATGGATGAGGTGCTGGCTGTGGGGGACATGGCCTTCCAGCACAAGTGCCTGGATAAAATGCGGGAGGCGGCGGAGGTGGAGGGCCGCACCGTCCTCTATGTCAGCCACAATATGAATACCATCCGCCGTCTCTGCCGCCGCTGCATCCTCCTGGAAAAGGGCAAAATCCTCTATGACGGAGAGGTGGAGCATGCCATTGCCCTCTATATGGATCGGTCTGCCGGGGAGAACCAGGTGGATCTGGATCTGACCCGGATGGTTCACAATACTCCGGAGGAGGAGCCCGCATTGCAGATGACCCATCTGATCCTGCCGGGCAAGGTGACCGCCGTCTACGAGGCAGGGGAGCCCCTGGTGCTGGATTTGGCTTTGCGGGTGAGAAGGCCCCAGGACAGGGTCCAGTTCCGCATTACCCTGCGAACGGATACCGATGCGGGTCTTGGCACCGCCTGGTCTGATGCGATTGATTTGCGCAAGGAAGTTTCCGAAATTCCGGGAGACCAGGAGGGAGCTGCATCCCAGTGCTGCCTGCGTTTTACCCTGAATATGGACAGTATCGCCAAGGGGGTCTTCTATGTCAGCATCGGCCTGTACAGCCGGGACGAGATCGGCCGCGCGCTTATGATAGACCACATTACCCGGGCTTTTAAGATCGAGGTGGTGGGAAGTCCCGTGTGGTATACCAACGCCTATGGCAATGTGGCATTGCCCAGGATCAGCTACCGGGTGAGGAAGTCCTGTGAAAGCCCAAATGAGGGGAGCAGGCAGGAAAAATAGTGAAAGAATAGTGGAATAAAAACCCGAACGTATGTCATGGGATCTACAGAGTAAAGGGTACAGCCTACCGCATACTCTCTCAGTTGCCCTGCACCGAATCCAGGAGAAAGGGGTTTGTTGTGAAGGAAATCTATGATATTCATACGCATATCCTCCCCCGGGTGGATGACGGAGCTGCCTCCTTGCGGGAGGCAATGGAAATCCTGGAGGACCAGGTCCATCAGGGGGTAGTGGGCATTCTGCTGACCCCCCATTATCGTCTGGATCGCTTCGAGGCGGCGGAGGTGGACCTCTATACCGCCTATAAGCTCCTGGTTCACGAAGCGGCAAAACACTTTCCCCGGCTGGAACTTCGTCTGGCCTGTGAATTCCATGCGGCCCCCCGGATGGCAGAGCTTTTGGCCGGGAGAAGGTTCTGTACCCTGGATGGGGACAAGACCCTGCTCCTGGAATTCTCCGCCGGGGATTCCAGGGAATATATCAGGGAAAAAACAGAGGAATTGCTGCAATATGGCTATCGGCCCCTATTGGCTCACGTGGAGCGTTATGCGGAGCTTTATGGACAGGAGGACCTGCTGCAGGACCTTCGCCACAAGGGTGTCGCCTTGCAGATCAATGGGGATAGTCTCCTGGGGCTGGAGGATGCCCGCAGGAGGAGATTCTGCAAGACCTTGTTAAAATACAAGATGGTGGATTATATCGCCTCGGATGTCCATAATATGACCACCCGGCCCAGCCATATCAGGCAATGTGCAGAGCTGGTGGAAAAGAAGTGGGGGGAGGAATACGCCCGGAGGCTCTTTGTCACCAATCCGGGGAAGTTCTTTGGGGCGTGTCAGAAAGCCCCTCAGCCCGTCCTATGTATGCAAAGCTGTGCGAGCCCCTCGCGGGACTAGCTCCGCGTCGCAAGCTTGCCCTCAGCCCGGCTGCTTGTCGGGGCTTTCTGAGTAACGTCCATGGCGGCTGACGCCGCCCCCACCAGGTATGAAAGCCGACTGCTCCGCACTTCGTGCTCCCGCAGTCGCCGCCGGTATCAACAATCCGCCCTATCGGGCTACTTGTCGATACCGTCTTGCCCGACAAATATCCGTGCTTCGGCGCAAGCCCCTCACGGGACTAGCTCCGCGTCGCAAGCTTGCCCTCAGCCCGGCTGCTTGTCGGGGCTTTCTGAGTAACGTCCATGGCGGCTGACGCCGCCCCCACCAGGTATGAAAGCCGACTGCTCCGCACTTCGTGCTCCCGCAGTCGCCGCCGGTATCAACAATCCGCCCTATCGGGCTACTTGTC
>CAVLCU010000022.1:0-11058 GCA_963661545.1 Lachnospiraceae bacterium
TTGCATAAACATATTATACAACTGCAATCCATCTAACGCAATAGAAATCAACAAACTTTAAGCAAAATAATAGTCGCCTTATATCCCCATAGCTAAAGCCAGGGGCTTTACGGCGACATTTGGTAACATAAGACAGAATAGGGTGTCAAAGAAAAAATCTGGATTTGCTTTAAGGTCGTGGCAAGAGGAGGGGAGGTTACGAGACAATCATTCGTGGGGCAGTCCCTTGTGGCGCGCATTCAGAGAATCCATCAATCTGTTCGAGGTTGGATGTACAAAAGAAAGGAATTTTATGGTAAGATGTGTTTGGCGAGGGGGAAAAGGGGGTATTGATTTTAATGAGCATGAAGAAAATAGGATATGGGATTTTAGTTCAGCTTCTTCTGTTGGCCCTTCTTTTAGCAGGCTGTGCCGGGTCGGGATCCTGGAAAGTGGGGAATTCGACAGAGCAGAAAGCGGGAGAGGAAGCAGAAGAGGGGACAAAGGGGCAGACCCAGGAGCAGGAGATCACTAACCGGGAGATCTATGCCATGGATACCTACATGACCCTGACAATTTATGGGGATGCACAGGCAGGGCAGGAGGCGGCGGATCTGGCGGAGAAGGAAATCCATCGCCTGGACACTCTCCTGTCTGCCCAGAATTCCACCGGCCAGTTGGGGGCAATCAATGCAAAGGGCGGCGGAGAGGTCACTGGAGATCTGAATACATTGATCAAAAGATCCCTGGAATTGTGGAAGAATACAGAGGGAGCCTTTGATCCTGCCATCTATCCATTGGTGAAAGCCTGGGGTTTCGACGGCGGGGAACATAGGGTGCCCACAGAGGAAGAGATACAGGCCTTGCTTCCCCTGGTAGATGCAGGAAAGATCAGCTATGAAGAGAAGGAGACCTCGGAATCCCCCGAATCTGGCGACAGTACAGAGGGGATCACGGAAGCCCTCAGATCTGGCGACAGTTCCGCAGGGTCAGGAAGCGTGCAATTTGGCCTGGAGGGAATGGAAATGGATTTCGGAGGAATTGCCAAGGGATATACCTCCGCTCGCCTGATGGACATTTTCCAGGCAAAGGGCATAGCCAGTGCCATGGTCAATCTGGGGGGAAATGTCCAGACCCTGGGAACCAAGCCGGATGGGAGTCTCTGGCGGGTGGCTGTAAAGGATCCCGACGATTCGGAAAAGTATCTGGGAATTGTGCAAGTGAAGGACAAAGCCGTAGTGACCTCCGGAGGCTACGAAAGATACTTCGAGGAGAATGGGAAAATCTATCACCACATCCTGGATCCCTCTACCGGCTACCCGGCGGACAGCGGCCTTCTCTCCGCTACCATTGTCTCGGAAGACGGTACCCTGGCGGATGGCCTGTCCACCGCCTGCTTCGTCATGGGTCTGGACAAGGCAGAAAGCTATTGGAGAAGCCGCCAGGAAAGGGGTCAGGACTTCGACATGATCCTCATGACAAAAGACCGGAAGATCTACGTGACCGCCGGAATCGCTGAAAACTTCAGCAGTAAAAGCAGTGGTCAGTGGTCAGTGATTAGTGATTAGCGGTTAGCAGTTAACTGCTAGGGAATCACTGCCAGATTCTGAAGCAATCTTCCAATCACTGGCTGCTGGCCACTGGTCACTGGCCACTAACCACTGCTTTAAGCCACTGCTCTTAGCCCTGGCTATGAACAGCTAATCACTGCCCACTAACCACTGACCACTGCCTTTAAGGGGGGAGTATGAAGAAGAAGGATATTTTACTGGCGGGGGGGATCCTGCTGCTGGCGCTGGCTCTTTTCCTTTGGATGAGGATGACTGGCAACCGGGAGGGGGCTACCTTGCGGGTTTTGGTGGACGGGAAGGTCTATGGGGTCTATTCCCTGAGGGAGGATCAGGTCATTTCCATTGACCAGGAGAGGGGTCTGAATGTACTGGTGATCCGGGAGGGACAGGCCTATATGGAAGAGGCGGACTGTCCGGATCAGTATTGCGTGAAACAGGGGAGAATCCATAAAAAGGGGCAGTCTATCGTCTGTCTGCCCCATCGTCTGTCAGCGACGGTGGAGGGGGAAGAAGAGGGCGAACCGGAGAGCGGATCCCCGGGAGGTGAAGCTCCGAAAGGGGGAGCAACAGAAGGGGAAGAACCCAAGGGGGGATCCACAGAGGATGAGAGGGAAGTGGATGCCGTGACGGGGTAGAGGAAGGCAGGTGGAATGGAGTGAGGGCAGCAAGGAAGGTGGCTTATTCTGCCTGTTTGATTGGGCTGGCTATGATCTTTTCTTATGTGGAGAGTCTGATCCCCCTGAATTTTGGAATTCCGGGGGTTAAGCTGGGTCTGGCCAACCTGGTGGTGGTGACCGGGCTGGCATTTTTGCCGCCTTTGCAGATTCTGGCGGTTTTGATCAGCCGCATCTGCCTGACGGGAATCCTCTTTGGCAATGTCCTGTCCCTGGCCTATAGCCTGGCGGGAGGGCTGCTGAGTTTCCTGGTTATGGTCTTGCTGAAAAGGGTCAAGGGCTTCTCTATGACGGGAATTTCCATCGCAGGGGGTGTGGCACACAATGTGGGTCAGCTGCTGACGGCCATGCTTATTTTGGGCAATGTTCACCTGGGCTGGTATTTCCCTCCCCTGCTGGTGGCAGGAGTCCTGGCCGGAGGCTTGATCGGGATGCTGGCGGGGAGGGTGGCAGCAGCGGTGGGAAAGGTTATGGGTGCAGAGACGGGGATTGAAGATCCCCTGTAACGAAAAATCCCTGTTGGGAGGAATGTGAAACATCGCATTCCTCCCAACGGGGATTTTTTGTACTTTGGTACCAAAATCTCACCATGGGAGATGAAAAATTTCGTATTGAAGATACAGGATTTGCCGGGGAAAATTGTGTATAGTAGAAACAGAAACCGGAAATATTCTCAAAAGTCAAGCGGAAATGACGTTAGTTGAGATAGTTTAATTCCCCATAAGGAGGAAAAACATGGCCAAGGTTACACCAAAAGAAAATTTCCTGAAGATTGCCTATGGCGGACATCCGGATTATGTTCCCTATTTCACGATGATGGGGGAGGATTATCAGGGGGAGGCGGCGGATACGATGCTGAATCCCAACGTATTTGGGGAAACCCATATGTTCATGGATGGGGGACGGGATATGTGGGGAGTTCCCTATAAGGCCACCGAGGGTACAGCCAATGCCACCATGCCGGATACCCGCTTTACGATTCTTCCGGAGATTGACGACTGGAGAAATGTGGTTCATTGCCCCCAGGTTCCCAGACCGGAGGAGATCGATTGGGAAGAGCAATATCGAAAGGATTTGGAATTCTTTCATGTGGATCGGAGTCAGACAGCAGTCAAGACAGGCCCTTCCCTCATGCCCTTCCAGCAGTTGGTCAGCATGATGGGCTTTACCGGAGGGCTCATGGCTCTTTATTCGGATCCGGAGGAGGTACTCAATCTGCTCCATTATATGGTGGATTTTCTGGAGCCCTACTACCAGAAGTATATTGACGTCTACAAGCCGGATCTCTGGTATATGCTGGATGACACCTGCGCCAAGGAAACCCCCTTCTTCTCCCTGGAGACCTATCGGCAGGTCTTTCTGCCCATCTACCGGCGGATGGCACAGCCGGCGCTGGATCGGGGGATTCCTATCATTTTCCATATCTGTGGAAAGTTCGAGCTCTTCCTGGATGACATGGTGGATTTTGGGGTAGCCATTGTGGAGCCCACCCAGGAGACCAATGATCTTTTGATGATCAAGGAAAAATACAAAGGCCGGCTGGGAGTAGTGGGGGGTTGGGATTGGGGGAATAAGATCCCGCCCCATTATCCGGAATATGATGAAGAGGCTCTGCGTCAGGGAGTCCGGGACACCATCGACCGGTATGCCCCCGGGGGCGGCTACGCCTTCGCCAGCTGGCCCATCAGCTACGCCGATGACCCGGTACTGCCGGAGGTGAAGCGAATCATTCGGGATGAGGCCCATTGGTATGGGCGGAAGGTGTATGGCTACAGGTAGACAGGGAGGTGTAGGGAAGGAGAAGGATAGAAGACTTTAGTAATAGGACCTGAATGTTGTACTGGAGTGTTTGATGTATTGGGATGGCTGCCTCGGCAGCCAGGAGAGAAAGGAGCCATTGTATGGAACAAGCAACGAATAAAAAAGCTTTGACAGGTATCTTTGCCTTTTGTCTGGGTGCCATGCCATCTAATATGACCTTAGGTATTATTGCCTATATCATGCAGTCCTATTCCAACGTTTCGACCACAACCGTTGGTATGATCATGACGATGCCATCCCTGGTAGCTATGATTTATGCCTTCTTTGTTGGAACCTTGAATACGAAGATTTCGGCTAAGAAGCTTTTGATTTTCAGCCAGACCTGTCTGGTGATCTATGCGGCCATTTTCTGTTTCCTGGGTGGAACAGCACCCATCTATGTTCTGCTGGTGGGAGCAGCCTTGGCGGGCTTTGGTCAGGGCTCCTGTAATACTCTGCTGGGCGTCTTGCTGCTGGATGCGGTACCCAATGAGCAAAAGAGAAAGAGTATCCTTGGCATTGCAGTTTCAACCATGAGTCTGGGCGGCGTATTCTTTACCACAGTGGGTGGTTTCCTTGCCGTGAACCACTGGAGACATGCCTACTATCTGTGGTTTATCATTGTTCTCTTTATTATCCTTGAAATCATATGCCTTCCCAACCGCAAGCCGGAAGGAAGCAAGCAGCCGGTAGGAGGAGGCGGTCAGGAGGCAGCCCCTGCAGGCAAGATGCCCGTCATCGTTTGGGTAATTTCGATACACTATCTCTTCTGGTTTATGTTCATGTATGTCTATGGATTGAATGTATCGGAATATGTCATCACCCGGTATCAGCTGGGAACCTCAGCAGAATCCGGTATCGCTGCCAGTCTGGTAACCGTGGGCGGCGTGGTTGCAGGTGCCCTCTTTGGCGCTTATTCCAAGATTCTGAAGCGGTGGACAGTACCCTTTGCCATGGCCTTGACGGCTCTGGGACTCTACCTGCCCCTGGTTATGACCACCAATATTATGGGAATCTATATCGCAGGTGTGCTGGCCGGTTTTGCTATGAGCGCAGCCAATCCCTACATCATCAACCATTTGTCGGAGGTGGTTCCTCCCAATCTCTATTCCAAGGCTATGTCCATTTATTCGGGCTTTATGAATGTAGGTATGTTTATTGCTATCTATGTCATTGCCTTTATCACCAAGCTTGTATGCGGAGATGGCGGAGATGTCCACTACAAGTTCCTGGTGGGTACGGTGGGAGCTGTCATTTGTACGGTTACGGCAATCCCCATCTATGTTTTTAAGGCCAAGAAGCCGGAATAAAGGAAGCCTGGACGGAGGAGGCTGGGGGAACTTGGGTTCCCCCGGCAAGCATACAAGGCGGTTTCATCAAGCGGAGGAAAGAAGAAGCGGAGGATATCAGAATGAGCAGACCTGAGTTTCAAGAAGAGGAATTAAAGATTGTTCAAGAGTTCCCGGGATTTTTTGGAGAGATGATTCCGGTATATAATTTCCCCATATCCATGCGGGAGGCTGTGGTGGCTACTTATCGGGATAAGAAGCCCTGGTGGATCCTGACGGATGTGGAGTGCAATACCTTCACCCCCTCAGTGATTCCGGATAACGGAGCCAGAGGCTTTGTCTTTGAAGGCCAGCCCTATCCCAGGGAGAAGTTCGGCGGACCGGATATGTTTGGGGTGGAGTGGGTCTATATTGATGTGGCCGGGGGTTCTATGGTAAAGCCCGGCAAGCCCCTGCTGGAGCATGCCAGCCAGTGGCGGGACAAGGTTGTTTTTCCGGATATTGACAGCTGGGATTGGGAAGGAAGCGCTAAGCTGAACCAGGACTATCTGTCCAATGGCAAGGCCAATGTCATCACCCTCCTCAATGGCTGCTGGTTTGAGCGTCTAATCTCCTTCTTTGATTTTGAAGGTGCGGCAGTTGCCCTCATCGACGAAGACCAGATCGACGACATCAAGGAATTGGTGCACAAGCTGACAGATCTCTACATTGATCTGGTGGATAAATGCGTGAAATATTACGATCTGGATGGAATTGAGATTCACGATGACTGGGGCTCCCAGAAGTCTCCCTTCTTCTCAGACGAGGCGGCGCGTGAGATTTTCCTTCCGGAAATGAAGAGATTTGTAGACCATGTGCATGGGCTGGGCAAGTTCTGTAACCTGCACAGCTGCGGCCATATCGAGGATCGGTGTGATGTGATTGCGGAAGCCGGATTTGACGGATGGCTGCCTATGCCTATGAACGATACGGTGCAGCTTTATGAAACCTATGGGGATCGGGTGGCCATCGGGGCGGTAGATCCAAAACCCATGGATCCCCAGACGGCCAGCGAAGAAGAGCAAAGAGCAGCAGCCCGTCGCTTTGTAGAGAGATTTACCAAGGAAGGGAAGGTCTGTGTCTTCTCCGCCTTCTACAATGCTCCTGGCACCCTGACCCCTGCTTTCCGGGAGGAGCTCTACAAGGCATCCCGGATACGGTACAGTCGTTAAGAAACAGTCAGGGAGGAGGTGATACCATGGCAAAAATTCCTTTTTCAGAAGATGAGCTTACGGTAGTGGGGGAACATATTCATACCAGCATGTTTTTCGGGGGCCCTGCCCTCAAGTATAAGACACCCATCACGGTTCGGGAAAATATCAATGCCTGCATGCGGCGGGATGGGACTGCCATGTGGATTCCCAGCTTTACGGATTTCCTGTCCGTAGAGTCCCGGGTCAACAAGGATCATATTGCCCGGGCGGAGGTGATGGATCTGGGGCCTCTCTATTCGGACCAGGAAAAGGGAGGGCCGGATTTGTTCGGCGTAGAGTGGGTCTATGTACCTGTCACCGGAGGCTCCATGGTTCGGCCGGGGAAACCTATGCTGGAGGATGTGAATGATTGGCCGGAGGTGATTCATTTTCCAGACGTGGAGGCCATGGACTGGAAGGCCTGTGCCGAGCTGAACGCCCCCCTGAATCAGACGGAACGAGCTTATCATATTACCTTCCAGAATGGCTTGTTTGAACGGCTGATTTCCTTTATGGACTTTGAAAATGCCGCTGTCGCCATCATCGATGAGGAGCAAAAGGATGCCATCCACGCTCTTTTTGCCAAATTGTGCGATATGTATGAGGCTATGATTACCCATTACATGGAGGGACTGACCATTGATGGGGTCATGTTCCATGACGACTGGGGTTCCCAGCGGGCCCCCTTCTTCTCGGAGGCAACCTGCAGGGAAATGCTGGTTCCCTATCTGAAGCGGCTGGCGGACTTCTGCCACTCCAGGGGGCTGTGGTTTGAACAGCATTCCTGCGGCAAAAATGAAATGCTGGTTCCCTGCATGATTGAGGCGGGGGTGGATATATGGATGCCACAGGATGTGAATGATGTGGATAGCCTGCGCGCCCAGTATGGAGATAAGATCATGTTTGGCGTATATCCGCCGGCCACCAGCCCGGACATGTCCGAGGAAGAGGTGGATCAGATCGCCAGGGAATTTGCGGAAAAATACGGGCCGGATATGGGAAGCCGCCCGGTGATTATGGTAGATTTTATGGGAGACGGACGTCTGGCGCCTCTTGTATATAAGTATAGCCGGATGATTCTAAGCGAGTAGGCCAGACAGGGGAAGATATCCGAAGGAGATAGGAAAGGAGGAGCTTCGTATGTTAACAGCAAGAGAGAACTTTTTTGAGTGTATCCAGGGAGGCCACCCGGATCGATTTGTGAACCAGTATGAATTTATCAAGCTTTTGATGAGTCCCACCGCCCTGCAAAGTCCCTTCCTGCAGAAGGGAGAACCGGATCGAAAGAATTCCTGGGGAGTTACCTATAGCTTCCCCAACAATGTGCCGGGAGGCTTTCCGGTACATACTCCGGATAAGGTAGTCATCAAGGATATCGAGCATTGGCAGGATTATGTGAAGGCTCCTACCCTGGATATGCCGGAGGAACATTGGGCCATGTTCAAGGAGCAATACGATGCTGTGGATACCAGCAAGGCCTTGAAGGCTGCCTTCGTGGCTCCGGGTCTCTTTGAACAATGCCATCACCTGGGGGAGATCGTGAATACCCTGCAGAATCTTGCGGAATATCCGGAGGAGATGCATGACCTGATCAAATATCTGAAGGATTACGAGCTGGGTCTGGCAGAGCTGATCTGCAGCAAGCTTCATCCGGATACCCTCTTCCATCATGACGACTGGGGGGGACAGAATACCACCTTCATGTCCAGGGGCATGTTCGAGGAATTCTATGTAGAACCCTATAAGGAAATCTACAAGTATTACCATGATCATGGGGTTCAGGTGATTATCCACCATTCCGACAGCTATGCCGCCACCCTGGTGCCTTGTATGATTGAGATGGGCATTGATGTATGGCAGGGCTGCTTCTCCACCAACAATCTGCCGGAATTGATCCAGAAGTATGGAGGCCAGATCTCCTTTATGGGAGGGATTGAGAACTGCCTCATCGATCACGAGGGCTGGTCCCGAGAAGAGATCCGCCAGGTGCTGGAGAAAACAGTGGAAGAATGCGGCATGAAATACTTTATACCCTGTATTGCCCAGGGAGGTCCTGGTTCTGTATTCCCGGGGGTTTATAAGGTTCTGGGAGAGGAGATTGACCGATACAACAGTCAGCACTATGGCTTTAGTCTGGAAGAAATTGAGGCAGGGCGTCTGCCCCAGGAGATTATGTTCTGATACAGAAGTTCATTGAGAGTGCTCCGAGTGCTCCGATCAGCAAAGATACAGCCCGGAAGTCTGCTTTAGCAGCTTCCCGGGCTGTATTTTTGGTAGTGGTCCATCATCTCCAGCACTCGGATGGACAGATTGATATAATCTTCGGTATAGGCATCACCGCAACCCAGGGAGAAGGTCTCGTTGATCTTATTGAGGCGATAGACCAGGGTGTTTCGGTGCAGGTAGAGCTGTTCTGCCGTTTTCTTGAGGGATTTACCGTTCCTCAGGTAGCAGATGTAGGTGTTGAGGTGGTCGTCCTGCTCGCTTTCTCTGTTATGCCACAGCTTGAGGAGACCGGGATGAACCGCATACATGCTTTTTTCCAGATCGCCGGAGGCAATGATATAGTCGATGGCATAGTGATAGAAGGAGAAACAGAGGTGGCCGTCCGCCTCCTGGTTTGGCGGGGAGGCCTGACCCTGGCCCTGGGTCTTGACTCTTTGCATGACATAGTCCGCCTGCTGGCGCAGAAAGTGCAGATTATGGATCCCCTGAATAGGCAGACTCTCCGCGCAGTATAGGTGGTTGTATTGGATCAGCTGGGTCAGGCTGTCTCTGGAAGCATGCTCGGGAAAACGATCCAGATCCTGGATCAGATAGAGGCAGGAACTGCCCCGACACAGGGAACAGCCGGTAATCTGCCGCCGAATGGTTTCCATAATGATCTGCTCCTTAGAGAAGGGGAAATCCTGGGGGTGGGGAAGACAGAGCTTGGAAAGGCGGAAGGTGTCATTGACCCTCCACTCCAGGGCAGACAGCTGCAGAGCCAGGCTTTGGGGATTGGTATTCTTTCCCTCCAGCAGATTGCCCATGCAGTCAAAATTCACATCGGTTTCCTGCCCCGCACATTGCTCCGCCAGGGGAAGGCGAAGCTCCTCTACCAGAAGATTGATCAGCTGGGCATCTCCGGCATTTAGGGGACGATCCCGCTCCATGACAACGATACGGCCGCAGATTTTATTTCGAAAGCGGATGGGGCTGGACAGAGACCCGTATTGCACATTGTTGCCGGAGGGATAATATTGCGCACGTTCGATATCACTGAGAAAGCGATCCTTTCTCCGCTCCTTCATGCCCTCCAGGGAGGGATAGCCGTATTTCTCAATATAGCCCCATTCCTCATCCATTTCCTCGTCCAGGTATTGCTCACTCATGGCCAGGATCTGGTGATTGCCATTGAAGAGAAGAATGGGATTGTGAAATACCGTCCAGCACAGGTCGATCACCTTCTGGTAGTGGAAGGAGGCGAGGGCTCGCTTCACATCATAGAGCCAATCCTGATAAAAATCAAAAACCCCCTGGATGAGCTCAAAGCCCTGGGTCAGGGACATGCGTTTGAGGAGAATGCTATTTTCATTGTCATAGCAGATCACGGTGGTTCCCTGGGCAGTTACGACGGCACAATCCGTGGCATATACCAGACGGGCACTTTTCAGCACCGGCCTGGCATTGTCCCGGATGTGAAGCTCTGGTTCCAGGGTATTGATCCGGTTGGCGATCATCCACATGCTTAATTTCATACTGGCTCTCCTTCTGTGTCATCTCTGGGGTCGTGAAGCCCTTCCCTGTGCTACTGGCCAAAAGCTACTATGAATAATCATAGTATAACAAAAAAACGAAATATTTCCAATATAGGAAAAGCGGTTTGGTCATTTTGACGACGAAACCGCTTTTGCCTTGCTTTTGTTTGCCTGACGGGATCTATCAGCTGCCTGCCCTCTCCTGGGGTCAGGAGGAGGACTCTCCCCGTCTTATGGTCTGGATCAGCCGCCTGCAGCATTCCTTGCTGCTTTGTATGAGCAGCTGAATTTCCTCCGGACTGGCCTGGTCGATATGGATGCCGGCGCTGACTACAACCCGGCTATGGAAGGCCTGGTGGAATTCCCGGGCGAAATGTTGGGAGATAAAGACATCCTTGTGTCCCGGAAAGGAGAGACTCAGATCCGGTGCTTCTGAACCAGGGGAGGTTTCCGGGGAATAGATGGTCACAGCCCCGATATGATGAAGGCTGCCGCCGCAGACGCTGACATTCCAATCAGATCCGCAGCGAACTGCCCTGCCCGTAATCTCGTAGCGGCTGTCCGGGTTGACCCGAACTGTGACTATGGGCATTATGCACATAAAATCCCTCCTTTTCCCTCAACTCTTATGGTGTAATTATAGAAAAAAGCACCTGCAGAACCTATTCTATTGTGGAATGCTTTTTTTGGAAAAAGAGAATTGCAGAAAAAATGAAAAAAGAGCACAATAGAGGTCGAAAACGTGGTTGAGAAATGTGAGAATGGGTGAAGCA
>CAVLCU010000022.1:11068-23539 GCA_963661545.1 Lachnospiraceae bacterium
CAGCGGAGCCAGCCGAATCCCGGTGGCTGTGGAGATTCTGAGAATTCTCCGACAGCTGGAGGACTATGAAAGCCATCTGGTGATATCGGACAGCGGCAGAGTTACGATTGGCTGTGAAGGCAGCCTGGATGTCCGGGCAATCGAGGCCTTGGCGGATTGCATCTATGATACGCATGCCATAGGCAGTGCCATTGCCAGCGGAAGCTTTCGGACGGCGGGTATGATCATTGCACCTTGCAGTATGAAAACAGTAGCGGGTATTGCCTGTGGCTACAGCGATTCTCTTCTGCTTAGAGCTGCGGATGTCATGCTGAAGGAGCGCAGACGGCTGGTGCTCCTGGTTCGTGAGTGTCCCTTTGGGAGTATTCACCTGGAGAATCTGTTAAAGCTCAGCCGGCTGGGAGCGGATATTTTACCCATGGTTATGACATTTTACAATCATCCGGAAAGTATTGATGACATGGTACACCATCTGGCCTGTAAATGCCTGGAACGATTTGGCATAGAAGCCCAGGGATACAAGAGATGGATGGACGCATAGAGAAAGGAGAAGACGATGAAGATGCTGATTGACGGACGCGAGGTGGATGCGTCCAATGGGAAAACAATTGATGTGACCTGTCCGGTAGACGGTTCCCTGGTGGGGACGGTTCCTGCGGCAACAGAAGAAGATATGGAACAGGCTCTGGCTGCATCTGTGAGAGGCCAGAAGTCCTGGCAGGCTATTCCCCTTCGGGAAAAGGAAGAGATCCTCAATCGATTTGATCAGCTCCTGGAGGAAAATAAGCGGGAGATCCTGACCACGGTATGTAAGGAATCCGGAAGCAGTCTCAGAAATGGCTTGATGCAGATTCAGGGTCTTCCTCAGCTCTTCCACGGCTATTTGGAGACGGCAAAACGCTACAACGGTCACCTCATGGTTCCGGGCATTGAGGCCGGTCACGACGGCAAGACGGAACAGGATATGCAGCTGGTAACCTATGAACCGGTGGGAACGGTTTTGGCCGTGGTTCCCTTTAATGCCTCCATTATGCTCTTTGCTTACAAGGCAGCTCCGGCTCTGGCAGCGGGCAATGCCGTGATCGTAAAACCCCCTACCACCAATCCCCTGGCTGTCATCATGGTTTGCAAGCTCCTGTGGCAGGCCGGTGTTCCGGGAGATGCCCTCCAGGTTATCACCGGAAACGGCGGGGAGATCGGAGATTATCTGACCAAGGATCCCAGAATCAATGCCGTTACCCTGACGGGAAGCACGGATGTGGGTGTCCATATTGCGGAGATTATGGCCAGGAAACTGTCCCCCTGCGCTTTGGAGCTGGGAGGAAACGATCCCTTCATCATCATGGAGGATGCCGATCTGGAGCGAGCCATCGCAGACGGAGCCTTCTGGAGAATGAATTCCGCCGGGCAGATCTGCATTTCACCCAAGAGATTTATCGTCCATAATTCCCTGAAGGAGGCCTTTACCCAGGGAGTGTTGGAATTTACCAAGACCATTCACATGGGCTATGACCTGGATTATGATGCAGAGGTGGAGAAATTCCTGAACCTGGACTTCTCCAAGATGGTACATGCGGGCATGACCATGAATCCCCTGATCTCTGAGAAGGCCGCCAAGACGGTGGAGCGCCAGATTCAGAAGACGGTAGATCAGGGAGCCAAGATTCTGACCGGCGGCAAGAGAAAGGGCTGCTTTATTGAGCCTACGGTTCTGGGAGAGGTCACGAAGGAGATGGATATCATGAAGGATATGGAGATCTTCGGACCGGTACTTCCCATCTGCGGCTTTGATACGGAGGAGGAGGCTCTGGCTATTGCCAATCAGAGCTGCTACGGCCTGTCCGGCTGCGTATGGACCAAGGATTGGAAGCGGGGCATGCGGATGGCAAGATCCATCCAGTCCGGCGGCGTGGTCATCAACGGAACCGGCACCTATCGGAATATGATGCATCCCTTCGGCGGCTACAAGCACAGCGGCATGGGCAGGGAAGGCTTCCTTACCCTAGGAGAAATGATGCAGGAGAAGGTTATCATTATGAAGGACTTCTACGGCCCCCAGGCTTGAGTATCCCTCTACATAGGGGAAAGCAAGAAGGCAAAACAGCCAGGAGCCGATGGGCGTTCAGGAAGCAGACCAGTATGAGACAAGAAGAAAAGGAGAAGAGAAGATATGGCAACAAAAAGACAGCTTGACAAATATAGACCCTTTGGTGTGAAAGGTTATGTATATTCCGGCAGCGGTTCCATCTCTGTCATCGGCAAGATTTGCAAATCCGAGGGATGGAAGAAGGTCTTGCTGGTCATCGATCCAGGCGTTCTGGCAGCAGGGGGTGCAGACTCCATCATCAGGACAGTGGAGGATGCAGGACTGGAATATAAGATTTTCTCCGAAATCAAGCCCAATCCCCTGCAGGTGGACATTGAGACCATCGGCTTCCCCATGTATCAGGAGATGGGAGCTCATGCCATCATCGCTGTAGGCGGCGGATCCGCCATGGACAGCGCTAAGGGTATCGCTATGATGGGAGACAGCGGGAAATCCATCGATGAACTGGAAAAAATCCTCTTCCAGTTGGATCCCCATGTGGCCACTCCCTGGCATACCTTCCCCATGATCTGCATTCCCACCACCTTCGGCACCGGTTCTGAGGTCATCCGCAATGCGGTAATCTCCGACCCCACCGGTCACAAGCTGGTTCCCATGCACGATTGTATCCTTCCGGCCTATGCCATCGAGGATCCGGATCTGATGGCTACCCTGCCTGCCCATGTGGCGGCGGCTACTGCCATGGATGCTCTGGTACAGGCTATTGAGTCCTATGTCAGCCGGGCAGCTACGGAATTCTCTGAGATGTGTGCCCTTCATGCCATTGAGCTGATCGGACCCAATATCGTGCGCTATGTCCGCAATCCTGCGGAGGAAGCTCCCGCCGATGCCATCTGCCGGGGGGCTATGTTTGCCGGAGTATCCTGGAACTGCTCCTCCATTGCACAGATTCATGCCTGCAACCATCCCATCACAGAGGTGCTTCACATCGCCCACGGCGATGCCTGTGCCATCCTCCTGCCCTGGTTTGTAGAGTGGAACGGGGAGAATAAGAAGGAGAAATTCTGGAAGGTTTACAATGCCATGTATCCCCTGGAGACGGTAAGCTATGCGGACTTTGACCTGGATGTATTCGTGAAGAAGCTGATGAAGCTGAATTATGACCTGAATATCCTGAACAATATGACCATGGATGAGTGGGTAAAATCCAGGGGTATGGCAGAGGGATGCACCGATGAAACCTGTGATAAGATCATCGACATGCAATTCGCAGGCCGTGCTCTTCCCCAGTATCCCAGAAAGACCTCGGATGCAGAGATGAAGAAGGCTCTGAGGGATGTGAATCACGGAAAATACATCTACAAGCCGGAATAAGGCTTGTGGATGCACCCGGAGGAAGGGGAAAAGACAGCTTTCGAGGACAGATCTGGGAAATCGGAGAAAGGAGCAAGCATGGATATTAAGCCAAGAGATAATGTTGTCCTGGCCTTTCAGCATAAGGAACCCTATTGGATTCCCAACAGCGTGACAGACTGTGATATTGTCCTGCAGTCTGCCGTTATGGAACGCTATGAGGGCAGAACCAGCGGCTTTGATGAATTTGGCCTGGAATATGTCTACAATGAAGAGGCTAAGGGACCTGTCCTGAAGCCCGGCTTTCAGCTGGTGGAAGATGTGGACCAGTGGGAAGATATTACCTTCCCGGATCTGGATGCCCGGGACTGGGAGGCGGCTGCCGCCCGGGATACGGCCAATTGGGATCGGGACAACCGCTTCTCCATCGTCCAGATGTTCAATGGCATGTTCGAACGGGCGCATATGTCCATGGGATATGAAAATGTCCTGATGGGTTTGCTGACGGAGCCGGAGGAGATGGAAGGCTGGTTTCGCAAGCACACGGACTACCGCTGTGAGCTGATCCGCCGGATTGCCAGGTATTATAAACCGGATGCCGTTATGATCTTCGACGATTATGGGGCCAAGGAATCCATGATGTTCAGCCCGGAGGTCTTTCGCGATCTGATAAAGCCCCAGCTGAAACGGCTGGTGGATACCGCTCATGAGTGCGGCCTGTATTATATCCTCCATGGCTGCGGTTATTACAAGCCCATTTTCCCGGATATTGTGGAGCTGGGTGTGGATGCAGCCCATCCGGTACAGGTATCCAATGACCCCATTGAATTGAAGAAGAAATACGGAGATAGAATTACCTTCCTGGGGGGCTTTGACAATGTAGATATTCTGGATCGGGAGGACTGTACGGAGGAGGAAACCCGGGCAGAGCTGCGCAGAGTGCTCACGGAACTGGCTCCGGGAGGCAGCTTCGTGGCCTGGAGGTCCTTCTTCTGCCACCTGCCGGAGGTCTACATGGATGAATACTGGAAGATGGTAGGTCCGGTGAAAAAGGCGGTTCTGGAGGGCTGAGACAAGAGAATGCGGAGGAGGATGTAGCTTTGGCAGAGATAAAAAGTTTGAGAGATGCGGTAGACTTCCTGAAGACTGTCCCCGGGGAGTATGCTGAGACCGATGTACCGGTGGAGCCCCATGCGGAGCTTTCCGGGGTATATCGTTATGTGGGAGCCGGCGGAACGGTAAAACGTCCCACGAAAAAGGGACCGGCTCTGATGTTTAACAGTGTCAAGGGGCATGAGGATGCCAGAGTCCTCATCGGCCTGCTGGCTTCCCGGGAGCGGGTAGGCCTGCTGCTGAATGAGAAGCCGGATCGGCTGGGCTTTTTGCTGAATGAGGCGGTACAAAGGCCCATACAGCCGGTGGTGATCCCCAATGAGCAAGCTCTTTGTCAGGAGGTTGTCCATTATGCCGATGAGGAGGGCTTTGATATTCGCAAGCTCCTTCCGGCACCTACCAATACGCCGGAGGATGCAGGCCCTTATATCACTATGGGTATGTGCTATGCCTCCGATCCGGAGACGGGGGAGTCGGATGTTACCATCCATAGACTCTGCCTGCAGACCAAGGACTGCATTTCCATGTATTTTGTGCCCGGCGCCAGACACCTGGGTGTTTTCCGGGAAAAGGCGGAAAAGCGGGGAGAACCCCTGCCGATTTCCATCAGTATTGGGGTAGATCCGGCTATCGAGATTGCAGCCTGCTTCGAGCCTCCTACGACGCCGCTGGGCTACAATGAGCTGTGTGCAGCCGGAGCCATCCGAAACCAGGCGGTGGAGCTGACCCCCTGCCTGACCATACCGGAAAAGTGTATCGCCAATGCGGAATATGTCATTGAAGGGGAATTGATTCCCGACAGCTATGTCCGGGAGGACATGACCACCAATTCCGGCAAGGCCATGCCGGAATTCCCGGGCTATACCGGCAGTGCCAACCCCTCCGTACCCCTAATCCGGGTCAAGGCCATTACCCACAGGAAGAATCCCATCATGCAGACCTGCATCGGCCCCAGCGAGGAACATGTGAATATGGCCGGGATTCCCACAGAGGCCAGTATCATACAGATGGTGGAGAAGGCTATGCCGGGTCGCCTGAAGAATGTTTATTGTCATTCCTCCGGTGGGGGCAAATACATGGCCATTCTCCAATTCGAGAAGAAGGAGCCCAGCGATGAGGGAAGGCAGCGCCAGGCAGCCCTCCTTGCCTTTGCCGCCTTCGCAGAGCTCAAGCATGTCATCCTGGTGGATGAGGACGTGGATCCCTTTGATCTCAGTGACGTAATCTGGGCTTTGAACACCCGTTATCAGGGAGATGTGGATACGATATTTATCCCCGGCGTGCGCTGCCATCCCCTGGATCCTACCCAGAGAATGGAATACAATATCAACCTGCGGGACAATGGCATATCCTGCAAAACCATCTTTGACTGCACGGTACCCTTTGCCCAGAAGGCCCGCTTCCAGAGATCCCAATTCCTGGAGCTGGATTACAAAAAGTGGGTTCCGGATCTTTAATCGTTGCATACTCTTACTTAGCTTTTGTCGATATCACAAGGAAAACCCGGACATTTAAAAGCCTTGAATGTCCGGGTTTTCTGACGAGTTCCAGGCGCCCTGTGGGAAATTCAGATTTTTTTGCTTTCATTTCCTGGCTCTGCGTGGTACAATCTATGAGGTGGGGGACAAGCGATCCGATACATCCGATGCGTCAGCAGCATGGAATGCGCAAGATGCAGGAGATGCATGGGAAGTACGGCATAGGAAGTAAGACATAGGAAGTAAGACATGGGAAGGAATGCATAGGACAGAACACAGGGCGGGGATGGTGACACCGAACATGGGAGGCAAAAATGACAATTGATCAACTGCAGTATTTTATGGCAATTGTGAAATATAAAAACTTTTCCGTTGCTGCGGAGGAGTGCTATATCTCACAGTCATCCTTGTCAAAACAGATTAAAGCGCTGGAGCAGGAGCTGGGGGATGTGGCCCTCTTCGACCGCAATACCAAAAAGCTGGAGATCACCTATGCGGGGAAGGAATTCTACATTTCTGCGGATAAGATCCTGATGGAATACCAGAAGATGATGAATAATGTAAAAAAATATTCGGAAGGTCATACCGAGGTGCTCAATGTGGGAACCATCCCTGTGATGAACCACTACGGTCTGACCGATATCTTTTACAAATTCCAATCCTATTATTCCAATATTCGGCTTCATGTGATCGAGGCAAACAGCGTCCCTATTATTGAGGATTTCACCAAGGGCAAGATAGATATCGCATTTCTGCGGGACAATTACCTGCCCGTGGGAGATTACAAGAGCTATCCCCTGGCGGACGACGAGCTGGTTCTGGTGACCAACTATTCCCATTGGCTGGCGGACCGGGAGGAGATTGACCTGAAGGAAGCCGAGAATGAAAAGTTCCTCTTCCTGGGCAGCAATACAGGCATGTACGATAGCTGCAGACAAGCCTGCATCAAGGCGGGATTTGTCCCCCGGGAGCAGATCCTGGATGTCAGAAGCTCCACCATCAAAAATCTCGTGGCCAACGGCCAGGGAGTCTCCCTGATGATGTACCGGTCCATCAAATACATGGATGACCCCCGCATCAAAATCATACGCCTCAAGGAGCCATGCATCATCAAGCTGTCCCTCATCATCCGCAAAAGCGCCGTGACGGACGCGGTATCAACCTTTATAGAATATGTGACGGATTCCTTTGGGAAGTTGGCGTAGCAAGATTATAGTAAAATTATATTATGCCTCTGATTGAAAAACAGGGAAGAAAACACAGATAGAGTGTTTTCTCCCTGCTTTTTGGTTTTGAAAGAAGGAGAAAATGCGAAACAACTGACAAATTGCACAAAGCACATGGCATTCCAAAGCTTAAATAAGGAGTAACAATGGTTAATTTGCATAAGAAATACAAATAAAACAAGGATATCTAGTAATAATTCAGTTTTGGAATCAAAGAATACAGAAGAATGAATTGTCAATATGCATAAAAAGAATAGAATAGGGAGTAAGAATTGAAAAGAACGATTGATGATAGAAATGTTTGGGTAATGGGAATAATAATAGGGAAGAAGGATATTGCATGAAGATTAAGGCGGCTGTGGTACATGAAGTAAATGGGGTATATTCAATCGAGGAGTTAGAACTTGCTGAACCCAAAGCGGATGAGGTGAGAGTCAAAATCGTTGCGAGCGGTGTGTGTCACACAGATGTGGGAGCCCAAAAAGGAGATTTTGGTGATTTGTTTCCGGTGGTTTTGGGTCATGAAGGCAGTGGCATCGTCGAGAAGGTCGGAGAAGGCGTAAGCGATTTGAAGAAAGGCGATCACGTTGTTATGTCCTTTTCGTGGTGCGGGGAGTGTTTTGCATGTGCTACAGGCAGACCCTGGGGATGCTCTGAGTTGTTTGATTTAAATTTTTCGGGTCATGATTATCATGGAACTACACCTTTGTCGCAGAATGGATACCGGGTGTCAAATTTCTTTGGGCAATCATCCTTTGCGACACATGCAATTGTGAATAAAAAGAATTTGATCAAGATTTCGGAGGATATCGATCTTCGAATGGTTGCTCCGGTTGGATGTGGAATACAGACAGGTGCAGGAAGTGTTCTGAATTATTTGAAGCCGACCCCCGGAAGCGGAATTCTAGTCTCCGGCTGTGGTGGGGTGGGTATGAGTGCACTTATGGCAGCCAAATTATGTGGCTGTGATCCGATTGTGGCAGTTGATGTCGTGGATTCTCGACTGGACTTAGCAAAGGAATTAGGAGCCACCCATGCAATCAATGCGAAAAAAGAGGATCCTATACAGGCGATACAGGTTATAACAAAAGGACGGGGAGTGGAATATGCAGTGGAATGCAGCGGAATAGGTGCCTGTATCCGCACAGCGGTGAATTGTACGACTGATTTTGGAGTGATTGCAGTATGTGGTGCGGCCTATGATTTGCAGATCAATTTCCATGAAGAAGTGACAGCTCATCATAGAACCCTGACGGGAATTATTGAGGGACATAGCATACCGCAATTGTTTATTCCGCAACTACTTGCATATTACGAAAAAGGAATGTTTCCGCTGGATAAGTTGATTCGTTTGTATGATTTTAATGATATTGAACAGGCAGTTAATGATTCGTTGCAAGGGGTTGCATTGAAGCCGGTATTGGTGATGGATTAAAAAACCTGATATGAAGGCGGATAACGGGATGAAAAACTGTTTAGAGATCAAAAACGTCAAAAAAGCATATGTAGGAGTACAGGCATTGGATGGAATCAGCTTTCGTGCAGAAGGTGGTGAAGTTTGTGCCTTACTTGGAGAAAATGGGGCAGGAAAAAGTACTCTCCTAAAAATCTTGAGCGGAGCAGTTCAAGCAGATTCCGGTCAGTATTATATTAATGGCGAGGAAGTGCAGTTTCACTCGCCGATTGAGGCCATACATGCAGGTGTCAGTGTGATATATCAGGAGCGGCAGCTGATTAACGAGCTGACGGTGACAGAAAATGTATTTATGGAGGATTTATATTGTAACGGTGTGGGAATTGTGGATTTTAAAAAGTCTCATAATGAAATGCAGAAGATTATAGATACCTTCCAGATGCCTTTTACACCTCAAACAAAGGTAAAGGCGCTTTCAGTCGCCCATCAACAGATGGTTGAAATAATGAAAGCCTATAGAAGACAAAGTAGAATCATTGCATTTGATGAACCGACAGCACCACTTTCTGATGCCGAGATTGATATCTTATTCGATCTAATCGAAAAGCTCAAACAAGAGGGAAGAGTGGTGCTGTTTGTATCTCATCGATTAAAGGAACTCTTTCGCATAACCGACAAAATTGTGATTTTGAAAGATGGAAAGTTCATTGAAGACATACGGACAAAAGATACAACAGAAAAATACCTAGTTTCCAAAATGGTAGGACGTGACATAGGAGACACATACTCACAATTGAAACGAAATGATAAGCAGGGCGAGGTAGTTCTTGAGGTTAAACATCTTTGCGGAGAAGGGGTCAGAGATGTGAGCTTTCAATTGCACCGGGGTGAGATTCTGGGCTTTGCAGGCTTAGTTGGAGCGGGTCGTTCGGAAACTATGCAGTTGTTGTTTGGAGCGAATAAGATTGAGAGCGGAAAGATTTTGATTGAAGGGAAGGAACGGAAAATAAGAACACCAAAGGATGCTATCCGAGCAGGAATTGGATTATGTCCTGAGGATCGGAAGGAGCAGGGGCTGGTGCTGGGAAGATCCATACGTGAAAATCTTACCGTTCCCATATTGGATGCAATCTCCCATAAGGGAGTGATTGACAAGAATCATGAAAGGCGCATGTCGAAGGAGGCCATTGACAAATATCGCATAAAAACACATTCCATGGAAAAAATTGCCAGGGAGCTTTCCGGAGGCAATCAGCAAAAGATTATTCTTGGGCGATGGATGTTGGCGGATCTAAAAGTTCTTATTTTGGATGAGCCCACCAAAGGTATTGATGTGGGTGCAAAGGCAGAAATATACCAGATGGTATGTGATTTGGCAAGGGAAGGGTTAGGAGTGATTTTTATTTCTTCGGAATTGCCTGAGGTAATAAATGTCTGTGATAGCGTGATTGTCATGAAAGAAGGCCATATCACGGGACGTTTGCAGAGAAATGAAATGACAGAAGAAGGAGTTCTGGCTCTGGCAATGCAGGAGAGTAAATAAAGGAAAGGGATTAATCTCGTAATTGGGGAAAGCATATGAAAAAAAAGAGCTTGTTTAAATCAAACGAAATCATGATGTTAATCGTGCTTGTTTTCGTTGTTGCTGTATTTGCGATTCTGAACAGAAATTATCTTACCTATACAAATATGAGCAATATCCTAATGGCGGCATCAACGATCGGACTTTTGGCAATCGGTGAAACCTTTTTGATTATTGCTGGTCACGTAGATCTTTCTTGTGCGAATATAGCAGCCATGTTTGCAGTGATATCTGCACTTATGATCAATGCGGGGGTTCCGTGGTTTCTGACGATCGTTATCGTGGTAATTAGCAGTTCCGTTGCGGGATTGATGAATGCCTGTCTTGTAAATGTGTTTGGATTGCAGCCGTTTATCGCAACCCTGGCTATGTCTAATGTATTCAGCGGCGTTGCGTATCTGGTTTGCTCTGGAAAATCCCAGCCGGTCGGTAATAAGACGTTCAATATGATAGGATCCTACAGGATTATAGGAATTCCTTTCCCAGCCATATTGATGGTTGTATGCTTTGTTATTTTTGGATTTATTCTTGCTAAAACGGTGTTTGGCCGAAGTGTTTATATGATAGGAGGTAATGCGGAGGCAGCGAGATTGGCGGGATTAAGTCCCAAAAAGATAAGTACAATCCTCTATGTCATCAGCGCTATGGTCGCTGCGTTTGCCGGTGTTTTAATGACAGCGAAGATGCACTCGGGACAGCCCAGCGCTGGTTCAGGAGCGGAGTTCGATGCGATTACAGCTGCTATTCTTGGAGGAGTGGCTTTTACAGGAGGCACCGGAAATCTTGCAGGATGTTTTATTGGTTTGTTGATTATGCAATGTTTCAATAATGGTTTAACGGTTGTGAATGTTTCTTCATTCTGGCAGATTGTAGCCAAGGGGTTGCTATTGATAGCTGCTTTGATTTTTGACTTTTTCAGAAGGAAGAAACTAGCATAACGATATTATCCAAGGAGGGAAAGGTATGAAACTAAAAAGCTTATTGGGGATGACATTGTGTGGGGCTTTACTGTTGGCAGGTTGCGGAGGAAGTGGTAGCGAATCGGAGAGTGTCTCTAAGGAATCCTCGTCAAGTACTGTTCAAGAGTCGTCAGCGGGAACATCCGCAGGTAGTGAGTCTTCGGCAACTGATGATGAAAAGTTGACATTTGAGTATTTTACCTTATCTATGGGTATCGAATGGATTCAGCAGATAGATGATGCCTTGATTGAGCTTGGAAAAGAATATAACTTTGAGGTTTTGACCGGAGATGCAGATTACGACATTAATACCCAGCTTTCTCAGGTAGATACCGCAATTTCCCAAGGAATAGATGGTGCGTTTCTGTTTGTGGTGGATGAGGGGAGTGCTACGGCGGTTGTTGAGAAATTTGATAACGCCGGGATACCGGTTATCGGAGAAACCCTAAAATTGCAGGACGAGGCTGGAGTCAACATAGCTCCTTATGTGGAACTGGATGCAGAGGCTGTCGGAAGTGAATGTGGAAAATGGGTTTGCGAGAATTACGAGTCTTGTGGAGTTGACATGTCGGACATGTCTAAGGTGGGCGTTATTACTGTATCCAGTAGTAAATATCAGTCAGATCTTGGAAGAGGAAATGGCTTTTTGACAGAGCTGAAGGCAGGTTTCCCGGATATTCCGGAGGATAATTATTTTATGGCAGATATTGCATCAGAGACTAATGATGATGAGTCACAGAATGCATACAACCTAGTTGCACCCTTGTTGTCAGCTCATCCGGAAATTGAAACATGGATCATGGTGGCAACAACAGATCACTTTGGCGTTGGGGCTTGCCGGGCGGTAGAGGCAGCAGGGCTTGAAGAAAGGACAGTGATTGTAAGCTGCGGCGGAGAGTTTGCGGTGAAGGAATGGGATAATGATGCGGGCAAATGTTGGAAAGCCGCTTGCTATTATGATGCCATGGATTTCGTGAAGAAAATGGTAGAAGGAATGCTTGAAATCTGTAGAGAGGGCAAGGATGCTTCCGAGATATTTGCGGAATACAAAACTGGAGAAGAGCCATATGCGGCAGTGGGTATTTCTGGTAGTATGATTACGCCCGATGACTACAAGGAATACGTAAGAGCTTATCAGGAATAAGAGGAAGGATATAGGGATGAGAGAATTTGACCTGTTTCTGAATGGAGAGTGGGTAAAACCGGTCAAGGGAGGATGGATTGTGAATATCAACCCTGCCACAGGAGAAAGCTTTTGCAAGGTTGCGGCAGCCGGAGAGGAAGAGGTGGAAGCGGCTC
>CAVLCU010000023.1:0-22466 GCA_963661545.1 Lachnospiraceae bacterium
TTGTCCACGTATACAATTCCACCTCCTTTGCTCAGCGCCAGCAGGTCTTCCGTAAGTCCAAAGAAGAGATCCTGCAGATTGCCGTGGAAGGGGCCCGGCTGCTGCAGAAGCTGACCCAGGAATGTGGCGCTTCCTATCGTTTTGAATACAGCCCGGAGAGCTTTACGGGAACGGAGCCGGAATATGCTCTGGAGGTTTGCAATGCTGTGTTAGATGTGTGGCAGCCTACCCCCGATCGCAAAGCCATTATCAACCTGCCCTCCACGGTTCAGCTGTCCTTGCCCCATGTCTATGCCAGCCAGATTGAATACTTGAGCAAGAATCTGAAATACCGGGAGAATGTGGTATTGTCTCTTCATCCCCACAATGACCGGGGCAGCGGGGTCTCCGATGCGGAGCTGGGCATTTTGGCAGGAGCCGACCGGATTGAGGGAACCCTTTTTGGCAATGGGGAGAGAACCGGCAATGTGGACGTGGTGACCCTGGCTATGAATCTCTATGCCCAGGGGGTGGATCCCAAGCTGGATTTCACGGACATGCCCGGTATCTGTGAAAAATACGAAGCCTATACCGATATGCGGATCAACGAGAGAAGTCCCTATTGCGGCGCCCTGGTATTTGCTGCCTTTTCCGGTTCCCATCAGGATGCCATTGCCAAAGGAATGCATTGGCGGGCTGAGGAGGATATGGAGCACTGGACCGTACCCTATCTGCCCATCGATCCCACGGATATCGGAAGAAATTACGATGCGGATGTCATCCGTATCAACAGTCAGTCCGGTAAGGGTGGCGTAGGCTATATTCTGGAGAGAAATTACGGGCTCAATCTTCCGGCCAAGATGCGGGAGGCCATGGGTTATGCAGCCAAGGATCTGTCCGACCATCTCCACAAGGAGCTGCTGCCGGATGAGATTTTCAGCCTCTTCAAATCCACCTTTGAAAATGTCGATAAGCCCTACAGTATCCACGGGGTACATTTCAAACAGCTGGAAGGAGGCAGAATCGAGGCGGAGGTCAATGCGGCCTACCAGGATGCAGAGTGCATCAAGGTTTACGCAGAAGGCAACGGACGTCTCAATGCGGTCAGCAATGCTCTGAAGAAGGCCTTCGATCTGACCTTCGATCTGGTTACCTATCAGGAACATGCCCTGACCCAGAGCTCCAGCTCCCGAGCTATCGCTTATGTGGGCATTCGCAAGCCCGATGGCAGCCTGGCCTGGGGAGCCGGGGTGGATCCGGATATCATTCGCGCCTCCATTGATGCCCTGGTCACTGCCATCAATAACAGATGAGTTCCGGTTTTCCCAGTCCTTTGCCCAGGGATACAGTCAGTATGCGCCAGCGAATGACCGGATCGTCCAGGTTCAGTCGGGCAATTTCGTGGATTTTGTTGATCCGGTAGGTCAGAGTATTTCGATGAATAAAAAGCGCCTGGGCCGTTTCTACGACATTTCTTTCGTGAACCAGGTAGGACAAGAGAGTCTCTCCATATTCGGTATGATTTTGCTGATCATAAGTCCTTAGACGGCGAAGGCCGGAGGGCTCCAGAATCTGCATATCCTGGGGAACCAGTATTTTTTCTTGCAGATATCGGACAGCACATTGGTCAAAGCAGGTGATGGATTCCCCGGAGGCCCTGCCTATATCCCATGCAATGGCGGCTTGCTGCGTGCAGGTATGGATGGGGTCATATCCGTAAAAGGTCTCACTGACACCGGCACGGAGATGGAAATTCTCAACAATATATTGGATCTGTTTTAGAAGCAGCTCTTTTCTCTCTGAATCTCGAAGGGGGAGGAGGGCTGCTACTTTGTCCTCAAAGTGGATGGGTTTACAGCCCTTTAGCTGCTCCAGCTGTTGGAACAACCTCTCCTCGGTGATTTCATTGAGGGAATCCTGGGGAGGGGACAGCAGGGTCAGAAGATAATAGCTGTTCGGGGGATAGGTAAGGGATTGCATTTGCTTGTTGATTTCCTTGGGATCCGTCATTTTACCTGACATGATATCGGAAAGAAAATACTCATAGAGGCGTCCGCGCTGGGTCTGGTATTTTTGATCCGATTTCATTGCCTTTTCGATCAAATCGCCCATGCAGCTGAACAGTTCCATATCCCCCCGTGTAATTTGATGAAACATATTGATGAGGAAGAGATGGCCGAAGAGCTTCTTCTTTCGCCGCAGATTGTAGTTGATGAAGGGGGTGTAAAAATGGGCAGAAGTCACCCACTGTACCTTGGCTCCGGATTCCATGTCAGACAGCTCATTGTTGGAAATAATCTTGGAGACGATATCATAGGACAGATATCCCTGATCCTCCATCTGACGCCAATTGGCGCTTAATTCTCTCATATTGTTTCGCCGATCTATGGCAAGCACCTTGAAGCTGGAATCTACGATATAAGCCGGATTACCCAGATAATCATAGAAGAGCAATATGATTTCCTCTAGCTTTCTACCATCAATGACTGCCCTGGAAAAGGTTTCCATCCTGTGGTTAAGGGTATGAAGAGAGGCGGCAAGCTGGTTGAAGCAGGAGACAAGAGATTCTTTTCTCACAATCAGAAGATCACTTTTTAAGTCCAGCAAGTGATTCCTATATTGCATGAGCTGGGGTTCCCAGATTCGGTTGGGATCTGCCAGAATAAGACCGGAACTTTCAGGATAATTGAAAATTTCCTCCCTGGTCCATAGGAGATAGTCTTCCACGGTGGTCAGGTAAAGTGTATTTTCGCAACCGCATTTTTCCTTCTCGTGAAGGAGAATGCTGTGATATCTCCTCTTCTTCTTTACTTCATAAAAAATATAGTTTGTTTCAGCAAGACTGCTTTTCTCGAGGATTAAAGATAAGGAATAATACATGATCCCTCCACTTGTGCAATCAGCACAAAATACTATGGTAGAATTCATTCCATCAGAATATGTTTTCTTGTGCATTTATGAGATATAATCACTATATCAATAAATAAAAGCTTTTGCAATGCAGAAATAGGCCTATTTATATTTGTGCAAAACGCTTCAATTTGTATAAACGGCTGGCAGGGAATCCTGCGTGTAAGCCCGGGTTTGGGTGGTTTGTCCCCTTCCTGTAATATGTGTAGCAGCAAGCGGAGGTATAGAGTATGTCGATTACAGCAAAAGAAAATATGGAGTTGGTTTTTCAACATTTACAGCCCGAATATATTCCTCATCTTGGACACGATGCCTATGGAATTCGTGACTATATTGTGGAACGGCCCATTATGGAGACCGGCTATGACGCCTGGGGCTGTCATTGGATTGCTTGTGAGGACTCCTTGAATATCACGCATCCGGATACCCATGATGTGAAATTTGAGGATGTGACGGAATGGAAGGAGCATACCCAGATTCCGGATTTGGATCGGATGGATTTTTCTCCCATGGTGGAAGAGGCTAAAAGCTTTACCCAGCGGGAAGAGAAAGCGCTTCAATACGTATCACTCAATGGTATCTTTGAAAGATCTCACATTTTAATGGGATTTGAAAATGCCTTGTGTTCCGCCATGGAAGAGCCGGAGGAATATGGGCATATGCTGGAGACTTTTGCAGACCATAAGATTCGTCTCTTTGAGAGAGTTTATGAGATCTGTCATCCGGATATTCTGGTTTATCACGATGACATGGGAACCCAGGCCAGCCAATTTATGCCAACAGAGTTCTATACCAAACATCTCTTTCCCCAGTATAAGAGAATCGTCAAGGCAGCCAAAGAGATGGGCTATCAGCATGTTGTACAGCACAGCTGCGGCAAGATTGACCGGTTAATTCCGGAATGGCTGAATTGCGGTTTTGATGGATGGGACAGCGTTATGCCTTGTAATGACCTGGCGTCGGTCAAGAAAAAGTATGGAGATCGTATCGTATTTCTTCCGGGCTTAGAAACCCAGGCAGTCTTAGGCAATCCTGAGGCCTCTCGCAAGGACATCGAACACATGGTGATCCGCTGGATGGAGATGCTGGCTGGGGATGGAAAAGGATTGATTATAGATTCTACCGTGGCCTATAGCCTGAATCCGGCTAATGAAAAAATATGTTTGGAATTTATTCTGAAACATAGCAAGCCTTTCATGGATGCCAAGAGGAAAGGCAGACCCTATGTGCCGGATTATGAAAGTTAAGGTGCCGCCAACTCCTGCAGTTGCCGCCCCGGGGAAAATCAGTTTCCCCGGGGCTTTTTTTGCTTTGACACCCAAACCAACTTTTTCCTTGCAATAAGGGAGGGGTTGTGCTACTATCAAGTGGTATTCTATGTTTGGCAATTCAAAAGCCATTTCTAACTATCTTATGTCAGCTTTCACTGACAGACCATCCACTATATTTTATTTTTAAGAGGTAGAAACCATGAGAAAAAAGCGAATCATGCCAGCTCTTTTTTTGCTGCTTGCAGTTGCGGCAGGCTGCTCAAGGGGTGAACAAAAAGACAGTTCTGTGATCCGGGAGGTGGAAAACTCCAAAGAGGATTCAAGGACAGAAGCTGAAAATCAGGGAGGAAAGGCAAGTCAGAAAGGAGGGCTGGCACAAACAGAAGCAGATACACAGGAGCAGACAAAGGGGTCGGAGAAAGACAAAAAGCAAGGGCAAACCCAGGATCAAGCCCAGGCCAAGGCGCAAGAACAGGCAGCAGAAGAAGCTCAGACCCCAGCAGCGGATCAAGCCCAGGCCCAGGCTGAGAAAGCTGCCAGGGAGGCCCAGGCTCAGGCAGAGGCGCAGGCCCAGGCCCAGGCGCAGGCCCAGGCTCAGGCTCAAGCGCAAGAGCAGGCAGCAAAAGAAGCCCAGGCCCGAGCCGCAGAAGAAGCCCAGGCCCAGGCCCAAGCTCAGGCTCAAGCGCAGGCGCAAGCTCGGGCTCAGGCAGAGGCGCAGGCGCAAGCCCAAGCCCAGGCCCAGGAAGAAGCGCAGGCGCAAGCCCGCGCCCAGGCTGAGGCCGAGGAAGCTGCCAGGGAAGCCCAGGCCCAAGGACAAGGAGAGCAGGATCAGACAGAGGATCACGCAGAAGGCTGTGGTTCGGGCTTTGCCTTTTACTAAGGGGGGTGAATCACTACTATGGGAGAGAAAAGAAGTAAGATCAAGGAATATAGCTATCTGCGCGCCCTGGCCTGTATGGGGATTCTATTGCTGCATACCCTGACCTCAGGACTGGCCAAATATAGTGCTTCCCTGTCGGTGCCAGGCCTTCGGGTCTCCTGGTGCCTGGTCAACAGTCTGAAATGGTGCCTTCCCTGCTTTGTGATGGTTTCCGGCGCCCTGCTGCTGGATCCGGAGAGGCGAATCGGCTACCGTCGTTTGTTTTCATCTTATCTGGGTCGAATCCTGGGAGCCATCTTTGCCTTCGGATGCATCTATACCCTCTTGGAGCTTCTCTTTTCCCCTCAGACGGGGGGCGGTTTCTTTGGCTTTCTTTCCTCCTTTTTCCGGGGAATCTATCAAGTCTTTGCGGGGGAATCCTGGACCCATCTCTGGTATCTCTACTGTCTGGTGGGTTTGTATCTTCTCTTACCCTTTTATAAAATGCTGGCAGACCATTGCCGGCAGCAAGACATGATTTATCTGCTGACCCTTCATCTGGTATTTTTGTCCCTTTTGCCCTTTCTGAAGGGCTTGGGCTTGAAGTGTGGCTTTTATATCCATGTGTCTTCTATCTATCCTTTTTGGCTTTTCTATGGATTTTATCTGCATCAGTGGGGGCTCAGAAGAAAAAGGAGCTTTTATGCAAAACTGACCCTCCTGTCTACCCTTGCCATGATTCTTCTCACCCTGGTCCGCTGGAGATGGTCAGTGACCGCATTGGATTCTCTCTTCTATTATTCCTCCCCCCTATTGGTCCTTCAGGTTACAGGCCTGGCAGGCCTGGTGCACCATATGAGACTGGGAGAGAATTCGTTAGCAGTTCGTTTCCTCTGCCAGGTGGATGGACATTCCTTTGGAATCTACCTGCTTCATATGATTGTCCTGTGGGCGGCTTATAGCAGATGGGATTGGAACCCCTTCCAGGGAGGCAGTTTAGGGAGGATTTTTTTACTGGCTGCAGCAGCTTTCTGTCTTTCTTGGGCTGCAGATAAAATCTTGCAGAGAGTCCCGCCCTTTCGAAGAATACTTGCCCCATCTTGCCACAGAAAGAGCTCCCCATTTTTGCTTTTGGTTCTGTTTTTCTTCTTTGCTTTTTCCTTCAAAGGAACGGCAATATCTGTCCATGCCGGGGGAGCCTTGTCGGTGGAGGGAGAATTTGATAAAAATTATCATTCCTATACCCTGCGCTTGGCGGGAATTTCTCTTTCCTCGGGCGAGAAGCTGCAGGTTGCTGTCTGGAGTCAGGAAAAGGGGCAGGATGATCTGCGGTGGAACCCGGTGACGGTAGAAAGAGGTGGGAGGGCAGAGGTATCCATCCGGATCTCAGATTACAGGTCCCCTGGCCTCTTTCATGCCCATATTTATAAAATAGGACAAAATCAGTCCTATACCTACGTAGGGGGCAGATCCTTTACGGTACCTAAAGTGTCAGTGGGAGACCTATGTCTCCTGGAGGAGGATCCCATAGGAGGAAGAGCCAGCCTTCGGATCGGAGGCCTGGATGGGGCAGTAGGAATCCGGCAGATACAGGTGCCTACCTGGACCAAGAAGAATCAGTCGGATATCCGCTGGTATTCGGCCCAAAGGCAGGAGGATGGCTCCTATGTCATGAATTTTACGATTGAAAATCATGGCTATCAATGGGCCTGCTACAATCATCATGTCTATGTAACAGATGGCAACGGCTTTACCTATTATGTGGGAGCAGTGGGTTCCGATCTGCGCCTGCCCTGGAAAGCCCCCCAGGTGACCTTCCAGGGAGATCAGGGGACAGGATGGGGTGAGATCCACCTGGCAGCGGAGGAGATTCCAAAGGGGCTGGACTCCCTGTCAGCAGCCCTCTGGAGTGAAACCAATGGCCAGGATGACCTGACCTGGTGGAAGCTGACCTATGATTCTCAGGCTGGAGGCTTTGTCGGCAAGTTTCCCTTGTCCGCTTTGAAGCATCTGGGAAAATGCAAAATCCATGTCTACGGGAAATCCATCCAGGGAACCTTATGCTTTGTGACGGGAACCAGCCTGGATCTAGGACTGGGAGAGGGGGCAGAGATCAGCGTAAGTCCCGGGGATTCCCAGGAGACCTTTTGGGTGAAGATCCAAAACCTCTCCAGTCCGGTGGGAATCAGCACAGTGAGGGTGCCGGTCTGGTCGGAAGCAGGAGGTCAGGATGATCTGGTGTGGCACAGAGCCCAGCTGCAGGCGGACGGATCCTATGGGGTCATGATCTCTGTGGCAGATCATGGCTACCAGATGGGGAGGTATCAGATTCATGTCTATGGGGAGGTGGGAGAGGGCCTGCTGGGATTTGCCGGCAGCACCGCTTATGATTGCTCTCAATGGGCCAATCAGATCTCCCTGTCCGGAGAGACGGAGGATTCCAGCCGCTGGCTGACCCTGGCTTATCCTGCTTCCCTTCCGGTGCGGGTGGCTGTCTGGTCGGCAGAGGGCAACCAGGGGGATCTTCACTGGCTGGAGCTGGCCAACCAGGGCAATGGCCGCTGGAGTGCAGAATTGATCGGCTGTGAATATGACTATAATGGAATCTTCTATGCCCATGTCTATGCCGGGAACCGTTTTTTGTGCGGAAGCTCCTTTTCCTGGATCACACAGAGGGATCTGATCAAAGTCAGGACGGAGGAGATCCTAAACCAGGTGGGCTGGAATCTGAAGGCAGCCTACGATTGGTCCAGAAGCCTTCGCTATGACAGAAATGTAGGTTATCCCCAGAACCTGACGGCAGGCATCCGGCATTCCGTCTACTATGCAAAGTGGGGATTTTCCCATCAAAGCGGCAATTGCTATGCTATGGCGGCCACCTTCACCTACCTGGCCAGGGCTTTGGGATATGAGGCTTACTTCATAGAGGGCCAGGTTCCCTATAATGATGGAAATTATGGGGTTCACGGCTGGTGTGAGCTGATTCTGGATGGAAAGGTCTATGTAGTGGATCCGGATTTTGAATATGATACGGGGAAAAGCGGTTATTTCATCACCTATGGAAGTCCCGGAACCTGGAAATATGCCAATGGAGTGCGGACGGACTAAAGGGGCCAAACTTTCCTTGCCCGTGTGGTCTGCTATGTGCTATATTAAACGAGTGAAAGATAACAAGGTCGGGAATCTGCCTCCTTCGTTTTCAGGGGATGGATTGCCACTATGGCAGAGGAGAGGGCATTTTCATGAAGCATTCCATAGCAAAATCTATTCTGATTTTTATTCTGATCATATCTTTGTTATTCACAGGAGTCATGATCTTTTTTACCGTTAAAAATGCCAGCGAGGATGCCTACGACCATTCCCAGGTCAAAGCCTCCAAAGCTGCTGAGGCGGTTTCTTCTCTCTACTCCGGCATAGATAAAAGGGTTCTCATCGAAAATGAGGCTGTCAGAAACAGTATCCAGTCCACTATGCAGGCTTTTTTGGATGAAAATGAACTCTTCCTTTTGTATATCGTCATTCCCGATACAGAGAAGAGCACCATAGACTATCTTTTTATTGTGGGAACCAATGAGGCCCAGGAAATCGTCAAGGATTGCAGAGAGAATCCCATTCAGAAGCGAAGCAGTTTTTCGGCATCCATGCTCAATATTATGGATGGCAGCAGTCAGAGAGAGGATCTGGAATTAGATAACCAATTTGGCCATGTTATCTCCACTTACGTTCCCCTTCGGGATCAGGATCAGAATACGATTGCAGTGGTAGGTGCGGATGTCAGTGTTTCTATGACCAGACTTTCCCTGATGAGTTCCCTGCCCAAGAAATTACTTGCCTCCTTTATCATCGGGTTTCTTAGCCCTCTCTTCCTTTATTTCGTATTAAAGAAAAAGATCATTGAACCCACCCTGGAGATCAGTCGTGCCATGCAGGAATTTGGAAAAGATGGCAACTATGAAGCCCCCACGCTGGAACTTCATTGTGACAATGAATTGGCTCTGATTGGAGACTCCTTCCATAGCATGGCCTTGAATATTCAGGATAATATTGCCCGCATTAAGGAATATACGCAGATGCAAAACCGACAGGAATATGAGATGAAGGCTGCCTCAAAGATCCAGCAGGGCTTCCTTCCTGCCGCCCACTATGAAGAGGAAGGGCTGCAGATCAATGCCTGTATGCATCCGGCCAAGAATATAGGCGGGGATTTCTATGATTATTTCGATTACAACGGCCAAACCATAGTAGTGATCGCCGATGTGTCCGGCAAAGGCCTAAGCGGAGCTATCTTTATGGCCAGTGCCATTACCTTAATCCGGGGCTTTGTGAAGCAATTTCCGGATCCCCATGATGTCCTGACTGCAGTCAATGAGGAGCTGGAGCATACGAATCCCAATATGATGTTTGTCACCGTCTTTTTGGCCTATATTGACAGGGAAAAAAGTCTGATCCGTTATTGCAATGCCGGTCACAACCCTCCCTATCTGATCAGCGACGGGAGAATCAAAGCCCTTACTGCATCCGGGGGCCTTCCCCTGGGTATTCTGGTGGAGGAGGCCTATGAAACTGCAGAGGAGATTCTTCCTCTCGGGGCAACCCTCTTCCTCTATACGGACGGGGTCAATGAAGCAAGAAACCCCTCCCTGGATTTCTTTGGGATGGAACGATTGGAAGCCCTGCTTCGCAGATCCCAGGACGGTGACAGACTAGAGACCATCCAAAAGGAGCTGACTGACTTTAGGCAGGGCTGCGAACCCTATGATGATATTACCATGCTGGCCTTTACCTCTAAGGCAGAGGAGCTTGTCCTGCCCGCAAAGGTTTCCTGTTTTGCCCAGCTGAAAAGCTGGATTCTGGAGGATGAGAAGATTCCGGAGGATATCAGAAAATCCCTTTGCCTGATGGCAGAGGAAATCTTTATCAACATTTCCTCCTATGCTTATGAAAAGGCCGAAGGGGATGTGACCATCCGCAAACAGATCCAAAAGGATGGCACCTGTTTCCTGCAATTTACCGATCAGGGGATGCCCTTTGATCCCACCCGGGATATTACTGATATTGATACCTACGATCCCTTCTGCCAGATCGGGGGGCTGGGGCGCTTCATGGTTGACTCACTGGCAGATGCATGGCATTATATCCATATGGAAAACAGCAATATTTTGCTGATTAGGAAAAGAGGTGACTTCAATGCTCAAGGTTGAAACGCAGGAAAAAGACAAGGAGCTCATCCTATTGCTGGATGGGATGATTGATTCCACCACAGCAGAAGAGTTCGCAGCCAGAATGGAAGAGATTTTGCTGCAAAAGCCTTCTGCCATGGTTCTTGATTTTGAGAAGGTAGACTACATTTCATCGGCAGGCTTTCGGATCTTATTTATGATAGCCAAGGAAATGAAGAAAAATCAGGGAAAACTCAGTGCCCGGTCGGTGAGTGCTGAGATTCAAAATCTCTTTCGCCTGGTTCACATGGATCATGTTATGGAAATCCAGGCTGAATGACCGGCGGCTTTGCCGGAGCTTGCAGGACCTAAAAGCCGGCATTCATAGGTGGTGGGGGGCGGCGCTGGCCGCCATGGAGGTTTACGATGTGAAGGAGGAAGGATTATGAGTTTTGCACTCTTGCAGAATCAATTAGGTATCTTTGGAGCGGAACAGCTCTCGAAGGATGGATCGAACTATAATCTTCAGATTCTTACCCCTCTTGATCCGAGGATCGATCTGATTCGCTTTCAGAAGGCGCTGGATGCCGCTGCTGCAGCCCATCCCTACATGAATGTACGGTTAGTTTCCGGGGAAGGGCAGGCAGTGGGTCTTGAACTGCCCAAGCTTCCTCCTTATGAAACACCGATTTATGACGTGGAGGATATGGAAAGCACAAAAAAGGAGCTGGATCATCCCTATGATTTCTTCCATGACCGTCTCTTCCGCCTTGCCATCTACCGTACGCCTCAGGGCAATTATCTCTATACCAATTTTTCTCATCTGATCTGCGATGGCTGGGCCTATCAGCTTTTCTTTGATGAGGTTTCCAGAGCCTACAATGGAGAAGCTCTTCTGGGGGAAGGGGAGGACATCTTTGCCCTTCACCGCCGTGAGGAGGAGGCAAGAAAAGGGGAAATCTATGAGAAGGAAAGGGATTGGTATCTCAGGGAATTCTCTGCCTTTGATGAGGTGGATTCTCTGCCTTTGGCCGATCGGCAGGAGAAGGAGGAACATTACGAGGAATATACCCACCGGATTTCTCTTGACCCGGCAGCCTTGGAAACCCTGCTTCAAAAGACAAAGACCACGAAGGCAACCTTCTTTACGGCTGCCTTTGCCTTGACCCTGTCCAAATTCAGTGGGGACAGTAAGGCCTTCTTTACTACCATCTTTCACGGGCGGAAGGATGCCCGCCTGCGGAGCACCTTCTGTATGCTGGTAAAAACCCTCCCTGTGGCGGTTGATACAGGTGCCATGGACCAGGTGGACGATCTGCTTCATACCCTTCGAGAGCAGAATCTTACGGCAAGAGACAGCCAGGCTTACTCCTTTGTGGATCTGAACAGAGACCTGGGGGTAAAAAGCAACATTCTCTTCGCTTATCAGGAGAATTTCCATCATCTGGAATTCACGACAGATGGTTTGCATTCAGCGGTGGATTATGTCAATGTGAAGACGCCGGGACTGTATTTTTGTACGCAAATTTTCAAGACGGCAGATACTTATGAATTTTCCTGCCTCTATCCCACCCATCATTACAGCACAAGTATGATGGAAAACTTTTTTGAAACCTACCAGACTATCCTGAATGAGCTGGTGACTAAGACCTGGATCCGGGATATTGAGGCGGTCAGTCCTGGACAGCTGGACAAGCTGAATGCCCTGAATACAGCGGTATTTCGGGAGGATCTGGGGCAAAAAAGCCTGCTTTCCCTTTTTAAGGAGAGCGTAGCAAAGTATCCGGATGTGACGGCTGTGGTTTATAAGGATCACCGTTATAGCTTTCAAGAGTTAGACGAGATAACAGACCGCCTTGCCGCTGTCATCTATGACCAGGTAAAGACCCGGGAGACGGGATCCCAGCCGGTGGTGGCCATTCTGATCTCCCGAAATGAAAATATGGTCATCGCCCCTCTGGCGGCCATGAAGGCCGGCTGTGCTTATCAGCCCCTGGATCCGGCCTATCCCAGGGAAAGGCTCAATTTTATGGTTCAGGATTCGGCAGCTGCCCTTGTGATTGAAGAACCCACATATGCAGATATCTTAGACGAATATCAGGGGAAGCGGCTTTCCACCGATCGCTTTGCTGCCATCTTCCGCGAAGCTATGCCGGCTGTGGTCCTGCCGGGAGTTTCCCCGGAGGATGCCATGGTGCTTCTCTATACCTCCGGCTCTACCGGTATGCCCAAGGGTGTCATTCTGGAACAGCGCAATGTGGCCGTCTGGTGCGATTGGTACAGCCGCTACTTTGATCTGCAGCCGGGAGACAATCTTGCCTGTTATGCCTCCTTTGGTTTTGATGCCCATATGGCGGATATCTGTCCGGCCTTGACAGGGGGCAAAACCGTTCATATTATCCCAGAGGAAATCCGCCTGGATCTGATTGCCCTCAACCAATATTTTACGGATCATAATATCCTGGGCGTCCTGATTACTACGGCGGTGGCCTCTCAATTTGTTACCAATATTCCCAAGACCAATCTCAAATACCTGCTGACCGGCGGGGAAAAGCTGGCTTCCCTGACTCCCCCCTCGGATTATACCCTGGTGAATCTATACGGACCTACCGAAACCACCATGTGTGTGACAGAAAAGAAGGTGCTGGAGAAGGAAACGAATATCCCCATCGGCAAATGCTATGATACCAATAAGCTCTATGTGGTGGATTCCTATATGCACCGCCTTCCCGTTGGTGCGCCGGGAGAGCTGATCATTGCCGGTCCTCAGGTTGCGAGAGGCTATCTCAACCGGCCGGAGAAGAACGCAGAGGTCTTTATCTCCAATCCCTTTGCCAGGGAAGAGAATCCTCTCTTTGCCAGAGCTTACCGCACCGGCGATATCGTACGCTATCGGGAAAATGGGGAGATCGAATTCGTGGGAAGACGGGATCAGCAGGTGAAGATCCATGGCTACCGCATCGAGTTAACAGAGGTGGAGGCGGTCATCCGGGAGTTTGAGGGGATTACGGATGCCACCGTTCAGGCCTATGACGATCCCAACGGAGGAAAATATATCGCGGCCTATGTATGCGCTGAGGGCTCCGTGGAGGAGAATCCGGTGGATATCGAGGCCCTGCATGCCTTTATCGCCCAGAAAAAACCGGCCTATATGGTACCTCTTGTAACCATGCAGCTGGAGAAGATTCCCCATAATGTGAACCAGAAAGTAGATAAAAATGCTCTGCCCAAGCCGGAATTAAAGGCCAAAAGGGCAGCCCAGACCAGCTCTGCCCCCTTGAATATCCTGGAAAAGGACATCAAAGCCCTGGTGGCAGACCTGCTGGGAACCGAGGAATTTGGTATTGCCGAGGAGCTGACAGCGATTGGCCTGACCTCTATTAACAGTATTAAGCTGGCCACCACCCTCTATCATACCTATGGCATCTCACTCAACGCCTTTGATTTGCTGGATGGGGCCACCTTGCAAACCATAGAAAATAAGATTCTGGAGCAATGGATGGTTTCCCAGAACCAGGAGTCCGCTTCTGCAAAGGCCTCCGGTCAGTCGGCGGCAGCTGTTTCTGAGGCAGCCGTCAAAGCAGATGGGGCGGAAGAGGAGGCTAAGGAGCAGAGGAGAATTTTAAGGGCTCCCCTTAGCTTTTCCCAGCAGGGAGTTTATTCGGAGTGTCTGGCCAAACCGGATTCTACCTTCTACAATATTCCCTCTTGTATCCGCCTGCCGGAGGAGACCGGGGTGGAGGAACTGCAAAGAGCCATCCGAGACCTGTTTGCCGCCCACCCCTCCCTGAGAAGCCACTTTGAGATGGATGAGACTCAGTCCATCCTTCAGACGGCCGAGGTTGAGGGGGAGGTGTCCCTGCCTGTACAGACCATGGACAAGGAAGAATGGGAAAGATATAAAGAAAGCTTTGTCCGGTCCTTTCAGCTGGACAAGGGTCCCCTGGCACGCTTTGAGATCGTCCAGGCAGATGGGCTCTATCTGCTGATGGATCTGCATCATCTGATTGCCGATGGCGCCTCCGTCGATCTCCTGCTCACGGATCTGTGCCGGTCTTTGCAAGGGGAAAGCATCCCGCCGGAGTCCTATACCTGCTTTGATTTTGCAGCTGACCAGCACATCGACGAGGCCAACCAAGCCTTCTTTGATCAATTAATGGGTGGAGTAGAGGAGGCTTCCCAGCTGATTCCGGATGTTTACGAAGAGAATATCCCCCACAGAGAAGGCAAGGTTTCCCAGCCTGTGGATCTGGCTCCCATCTCTGCCTATGCCCGAAAGCAGGGCATTACACCGGCAGCCGTCTATCTGGCAGCCTCCTTCCTGACCATTGGCCGTTATATTTGTGAGGAGCAGGTATCCATCGCTACCATTTCCGGAGGAAGAAGCGATATCCGCATCGCTCATACGGTGGGTATGTTTGTCAACACCTTGCCCTTGACCACCCATTTGAGGGCTGACGAGGGAACGGCTGATTTTATTCATAGAACCGCAGAACTTTTTACCTCTGTGATTCGGCATGAAAATCATCCCTTTGCGGCGATTGCTGCTAAATACGATTTCAAGCCCCAGATTTCCTATGCCTATCAGGTGGGGGTCTTAAATCAATATGACACCGGCCGGGGGCTTCTGCAGATCGAGGATTTGGCTTCCGATCAGGCAAAGCTTCCCATCTCCATCCAGATTTTCGGAGAGGAAGATCAGAAGGGGAGCATTCAGGTGAACTATGATAAGGCTCTCTTTAGCCAGGCCTTTGTTAAGGGCTTTGCCAAAAGTATCGCTCTTGTGGCCTCCCAGCTGATCCACCTGGAAAAGGTGAGCCAGATCAGTCTCACCGACCGGGAGGACTGGGCAAAGCTTGACGGCTACAATCAGCCCATGCAGCTGGACTTCGATCCCACCGACTCCGTTGTAAGCAAATTCAAGAAGGTGGCTGCCTCCTTCCCGGATAAGGAAGCCGCCGTATACGGGGAGAAAAGCTATACCTATCGTGAGTTGGATGAAGTGACGGATGGTCTGGCCGCCTGCATCTATGACCGAGTCAGCCGGATTACGGGAAAAAGGAATCTGGCGGAGGAAGTGGTCTCTGTGATCATCTCCAGAAGCCAGTATGTCTTCCTTCTGCCCCTGGCGATCCTGAAGACCGGCTGCGCCTACGAGCCTTTGGATCCCAGCTATCCCAGGGAAAGGCTGAATTTCATGGTTCAGGATGCCCAGGCCTGTCTTCTCCTTGGAGAAGAAGATCTGGTACCTTTGGTCAGTGACTATCAAGGACCGGTTCTTTTGCTGGATGACCTGCTTGCCCAGGCAGCAGACCAGGATAAGCCGTCAGCTCCCACAGGTGACAGGGATGGACTGTCGGCTCCCACAGGTGACAAGGGCAGACTGCCTGCTATGCCAGGGGCCCAGGATCTGATGATCCTGCTCTATACCTCGGGCTCCACCGGCCAGCCCAAGGGCTGTCAGATTGAGCATGGCAATATGGTGGCCTTTGCCTATGGATCCAACCGGGAGGGCTTCTATACCACCGATGGCAGGACCGCTTCCTTTGCCTCCTTTGGCTTTGATGTCTGCATGTCGGATACCTTCTGCACCCTCTTAAACGGTGCCACCCTCTGTGTGATTCCGGAGGAGGTTCGGATGAATCTGAATCAGCTGGCCGACTATTTTAATCAAATGAGGATTACCCAGGTCTTGCTTACAACTCAGGTGGGGGTTCAGTTCGTGCAGAATTATCCTAAGATGGATACCCTTCGCTTCCTGGTTATGGGAGGGGAGAAGCTGCCGGCTCTTACTCCGGATGAGCTGAATTATACCATCATCAACGGCTATGGCCCTACGGAGAATTGCTGCGGTGTCAGCCTCTTCCCCATCCGCTTCTGGGAACCCAATATTCCCATTGGCAAGCCCATGGTAACCATTGCAGGCTATATCCTGGATTCCTGCGGGCATCGGCTGCCTGCCGGTGCCGCAGGCGAGTTCTGCCTCTGCGGCCCCCAGGTAACGAGGGGATATCTCAACCGACCGGACAAGACGGCAGAGGCCTATAGCGAGTCTTTCGATCCCCGCTTTCGGATGTATCATACAGGGGATATTGTCCGCTACCGGGAAAATGGCGATGTGGAATTCGTGGGAAGGAAGGATGGGCAGGTAAAGATCCGGGGCTTCCGGGTAGAAACCAAGGAGGTGGAGGCAGTGATCCGGGAATATCCCGGAATTGAGGATGCCACCGTGCAGGCCTATAGCTATGAAAACGGAGGGAAATACCTGGCAGCCTTTCTTGTCAGCAAGTCAGAGATTGTTGTGGAGGAGCTCAATCAATTTATCCGGGATCGGAAACCGGCCTATATGGTGCCTCTGGTAACCATGCAGATCGACAAGATTCCCTTAACCATCAATCAAAAGGTGGACAAGAAGGCTCTGCCTAAGCCGGAGGTGAAGAAAGCAGCCTACCAGGCGCCCGAAACTAAGGCAGAAGAGGACTTTTGCAATATTTTCCAGCAGGTGCTGGGATTGGACAAGGTAGGAACCCAGGACGATTTCTTTGAACTGGGAGGCAGCTCCATCACTGCCATGCGGATTGTGGTGGCAGCCAATCAGCTGGGTTACAATATTGTTTATCAGAATCTCTTTGAATATACCAGACCTAAGGATTTGGCCGCCTTCTCAGGGGGAGATACGAATCCTCCTACGCTTGCGGGGGAAGAATCAGAACTTGCTGACGGTGACTCCTTCTACGGAGCCGGAACCAGAGAAATAGGCCCCGACGGCTATGACTACCATGCCATCAACCAACTGCTGCGGGGCAACCAGGTGGAGGCCTTCCGAAAGGGTTCAAAGCAGGCAATCGGGGATGTCCTCCTGGCAGGTGCCACCGGATATCTGGGGATTCATGTCCTTCGGGAGCTGCTGGCAGACCCGGACAGGCGGATCTACTGCCTGGTTCGCCCCGGGAAGGATCAAAGTGCAAAGGAACATTTTCAAAACCTGCTGCGCTACTACTTCGAGGAGGATTATGAGGATCTCTTTGACAGCCGTATTTTCCTGATCGAAGGGGACGCGACAGATCCGGCAACCCTTGCCAATGCCTCTATTCCCAGCCAGGGAATTACCCTCATCAACTGTGCCGCCAGTGTCAAGCATTTTGCCAGGGGCAATGAGATAGAGCAGGCTAATCTGGGCATTGTACAAAACCTGATTGACTGGTGTCTGAACCGTGGAGCCAGACTGGTTCACATCTCCACGGAGAGCATTTTTGGACATCCCTCCAAGGGTCTGCCGAGAAAGGGGCTTGTATATGACGAGCATATGCTCTATGTGGGACAGGTCTATGAGGACAATCAATATGTCCGGTCAAAATTCCTGGCAGAGAGACGGATCTATGAAAGCATTCTGGAGAAAGGGCTGAATGCCAAGGTACTTCGCGCCGGCAACCTGGCTCCCCGGGCGGAGGATGGCCGCTTCCAGATTAACTATGGAACCAATAATTATATGAACACCTTGAAGGGCTTTCGCCTGCTGGGGCTGGTACCCTATGAGACTGCAGTGACCCCCACCGAATTTTCTCCGATTGACAAGGTAGCAGAAGCAGTGGTTCTCCTCTCCCAGACCCCCAAAGAATGTGTCTGCTTCATGATGAGCAACAATCACAGACCTCTCATGGGAGATGTCATGGAGGGCTTGAGAGCTTACGGATATGAGATTGCCTATGGGGAAAATGAGGAATTCCAGCAGGCTCTTCAAAGAGCCCTTCAGGATCCCAGCCTTTGCGACAGTATGAGACCCTTTATGGCCTATGCCCTAAATGATGCCGATGCCAATTCCTCTCTCGGCCTGGATGACCTAAGCGTAGCCTATACCGCTCAGATTTTAGCCCGTTTGGGCTTTGCCTGGCCCGTCTGCGGTCCGGATTATTACCAGCTCTTTTTAAAGGCCATGGGGGGCTTGCAGGATTAAGACGAAACAATCCGTCTATCCTTGACTTGGAGGAAAGGACAGAGCAGACAGGAGTAATCGTATGAACTTACTGTTTCATGAACATTTTTCAAGAATAGCAGCCGCATCTCCGGATCATATAGCCCTCAGGGATGACCGGGGCTCTATGACCTATCGGGACCTGGATGAGCGAAGCAATGGCATTGCCTCCGCCCTTTGCCAGGCTCAGCTTGCCCCTTTTGAGGCGGTTGCTGTCTATGTTTCCCGTCAGAAGGAAATTATGGTAGGCGCTCTTGCCATTCTCAAAGCCGGAGGGGTCTTCCTGCCCCTCGACGAGGCCTACCCCAACGAAAGGCTTTTATATATGATGGAGGATGCCCAGGTTCGGTTTGTCCTGGCAGATCGGTCAGCCTGGGAGAGCCGGCAGATTCCCCGGGAGGGTCGTCAGGTTCTTTTCTTCGATGAGGGGGAGGATCAAAGAGAGTTCTCTCCTGTTCCCACAAGCGGGGAGGATCCGGTTATGATCCTCTATACCTCGGGGACAACGGGACAGCCCAAGGGTGTTCTGCACCGCCATGCCCTGCTTAGGGGGGTAAATGACTGGGTGGGCAGGCACAGGGATCTGGCCTTCGATACCGACACTCACATGGGCATCCTGTCCGGTTTTACCTTTGTTGCTACCAATGTTTTTATGTTTGGCACCCTCTTTGGCGGAGGCACCCTCCATATTCTCCCGGAGGATGTCAAGGGCAATACAGATACCCTTTATCATAGGCTGAAGGCAGAAGGCATTACCCATATCTTTATGCCCTCCAGCCTGACCGCAGACATGGCGGAAAAATACGATACCAAGGGCATTTCCCTATTTGCCGGCGGGGAAAAGCTGAGGAATTTTACCCCCTTTTCCCCGGATACCAGGGTATATAACATGTATGGCAGCACAGAGCTGGCCACCATATTCTCTATCCCGGTTCGCGGGGATGAAACCATCATGCCCATAGGATATCTGACTCAGGGGGCAGATGCCCTCCTGGTGGACGAGGATTTGCAGCCTGTCAAAGAGGGGGAAGTGGGGGAACTGCTCCTCCATGACCACCGTATGTCCCACCGCTACCTGCATCTGCCGGAGCAAACGGCAAAAAAATGGATCACCCGGGAGGGTAAGCTCTACTTCCGCACAGGAGACCGTATGCGGCGGGACAAAGAGGGCATCTACTATATCCTGGGACGAATAGACAATATGGTAAAGCTTCGGGGTTTCCGTATCGAAACCGGTGAGGTGGAGACCCAGGTGGCCAAGACCTTTTCCCGTCTGGGGCTGGCGGTGGGGCAGATTGTGGTGGCCTTGAGAACAGTCAACGGCATTGATCACCTGGTTTGCTACTATGAAGCAGACCAGCCCTATGAGAAGAAGGAGATAGAACAGATCTCTGCTTCTCTTGCTGACTTCCTGCCTTCCTATATGATTCCGGAGCTTTGGCAGGCTCTTGACGGGATGCCCCGGAATATCAATGGCAAGGTGATTCGCAAAGAGCTCCCCGATCCCCAGCTTCAGCTGCACTTTCTGGGGGCTATTTCCAGCGAGGGGGAACTGCGGGTATTGGAGGGGGTTGGACAGGTACTTCATCTGGAGGGAGCCATTGACCCGGAGGATGGGTTTGTCCAGCTGGGAGGCGATTCCCTGCGGGCCATGGAGCTGGCCTCCCTTTTGGATGCCCAGGGAATCAAGATCAGCGGCAATCAGATCCTTTCCCTGCCCTCCATCCGGGATATCGCAGATGCGGCCAAGATCCAATACGAACGACTTTGGACAGTGGAAGAGTATGAAGGGGTGAAATATGCCTATCTGGCTCATGGGGAAAGGGTGCAAAAGGTTCTCCCCCTCACAGCCCGGCAGGACGATCTGATCTGTCAGCAGCTCATTCATCCGGACCGACCCCTGTCAGATGTCCGCTTCTTCTTTGTGCTGGAAAGCCGCCTGAAGCAGGAGGATCTTCGGCAGGTATTGGATATGCTGGCTCAGAGGCATCCGGAATTGAGAGCCTCCATCGCATATCGGGAGGTATCCATCCTCCAGGGGGTGATTACAGACAGGCAGATCCCCCTGCAAATGATTCACAGCCAGGATACAGATCTGGCTGCTGCCTATGCCTCCCTGTGGCAGGATGGGGATCCGGGAAGCTTTGATTTGCAATTTTCCCCCATGTTCCGGGTTATTTGTCTGGAAGGAAGTCAGCAGTCCTCCGGCCTTGCGATTAGCGCCAACAAGATTGCCTACGAACCTTCCCTCCTTCGTCAGGTTTTTGCGGAAATGATGGAGCTTCTGCTGGACTATTACCCCAAGGATTCGGAAATCCGCTCCTGGATGACCCTCTTTCGGGAGGCAGCCGATATGGATACCCAGTCGGCAGCAGGGGAGCAGAAGGAAAAAGCAATACCAGACCTGCCCCTGCCGGATCCCACGGCTCCCGGGGATATCTTCCTTTATTCCGACAGACCCGGTAAAAAAATATTCTTCGTCCATACAGGCAATACCGGCAGCGGAGCCTATTATCCTTTGGCCCAGAGAATCCAAAAGGATTATTCTTTCGCTGTATTTGAGCCCTATAATCTCTATCACCCCTCCGATATCTGCTGCGGCATTGAGAAGATTGCAGCCAAATACATAGAGATCATGAAGCAATATCAGCCGGAGGGTCCCTATATCCTGGGGGGCTGGTGCTATGGAGGCGTTGTAGCTCATGAGATGGCCTGTCAGCTGGAGGCCAAAGGGGAGGCGGTGGAACACCTGATCCTTCTGGATTCCCATGCTCTGGCAGACGCCCATATGAGGGAATTGGCTGCCCCCATGCAGGCATCTGTCAAGCGCAGTTACTTTGAAACCTGTCCCCTCTTTCGGGAGCTTCGGGAACATGGTATGCTGGATGCCCTGGTGGAGAATGCCGCTCGTGTGGCCAGGGATCTGAATGCCCATATTCCCAGGCACTACCATGGGGCGGTGACCTATTTCAAGCCCGAGCATACCCCGGCAGCCGCAGAAGGGGAAGTCCTGAAATATTGGCAGGAAATGATGAAGCTGCAGGCCGGCAACTATGAGAATTATTGTGACCCGGACAAGCTGGAGGTGATTCTCACCCCACGGGAGCATGATGAAATGATGGCGCCCGATGCCTTGGATATCATTGTACCCAAAATCTACGAAGTGCTTTGAAAGTCCCGACAGGCAGCCGGGCTGCGGAGGGGCAACTTTTCTCCAAAGCGCTACTTCACAGGTTCCTTCTCCTATGATATAATGGGGGCTGATTTCAGAGCAGACAAGCAGGAGGATGCGAATTATGCAGATATTATACAGGAGTACCAGAGGCGGAGAAGAGGGAATCCCGGCATCTCAGGCAATCCTAAATGGCCTGGCCCAGGACGGCGGCCTCTACGTTCCGGAACAGCTGCCCAGGCTGGAGACCTCCCTGGAGGAGCTGGCGGGCATGACCTATCAGGAGCTGGCCTATCAGGTGATGAAGTGCTTCCTGACAGACTATAGCGAGGAGGAGCTGCGTCATTGCGTTAACAGTGCCTATGATGCCAAGTTTGATACAGCGGAGATTGCCCCCCTTCACAAGGCAGAGGGGGCCTGGTTCCTGGAATTGTATCATGGCAAAACCATCGCCTTCAAGGATATGGCCCTGTCCATTCTTCCCTATCTGATGACCACAGCGGCCAGGAAGAATCATATTACCAATGAGATTGTGATTCTCACTGCCACCTCCGGAGATACCGGTAAGGCAGCTATGGCAGGCTTTGCCGATGTACCCGGCACCCGTATCATCGTCTTTTATCCCAAGGATGGGGTAAGTCCCGTCCAGGAACGTCAGATGGTAACCCAGAAAGGCGAGAATACCCATGTGGTGGCCATTCAGGGGAATTTTGATGACGCTCAGACCGGAGTGAAGAAGATCTTCGGCAATCGTCAGTTGGGGCAGGAACTGGCCCAGGCAGGCTATCAATTCAGTTCTGCCAATTCTATCAATATCGGAAGATTGGTGCCTCAGGTAGCTTATTATGTCTATGCCTATGCTTCCTTGCTTCGCCGGGGGGAGATTCAGCCAGGAGAGGTGGTCAATGTGGTGGTTCCCACCGGCAATTTCGGCAATATCCTGGCTGCCTATTATGCCAGGCAGATGGGATTGCCCCTGGGCAAGTTGATCTGTGCTTCCAACGAAAACAAGGTGCTCTTTGATTTCTTCTCCACCGGCATCTATGACAAAAATCGAGAATTTGTATTAACCTCCTCCCCCTCCATGGACATTTTGGTATCCAGTAACCTGGAGCGCTTGCTGTACAATGTGACGGAGCAGGAT
>CAVLCU010000023.1:22476-23489 GCA_963661545.1 Lachnospiraceae bacterium
CCTGGAGCGCCTGATCTTCCATTCCGCCGGGGATGATCCAAAGCTCACCAAAGATCTGATGACTGCCCTGGCTTCCCAGGGAAAATATCAGATCAGTTCTTCCATGAGGGAAAAGCTGGCGGATTTCTATGGCAATTATGCCTCGGAGGAGGAGACAGCCGCTGCCATCGCCAAGGTTTACCGGGATGAGGCCTACGTCCTAGATACCCATACGGCAGTTGCAGCAGCCGTATATGGCAAATATCTGCAGGAGACCGGGGATTCCACCAAGACGGTGATTGCCTCTACCGCCAGCCCCTACAAATTCGCCCGCAGCGTACTTCATGCCATAGACGGAGCCAAATTCGATTCCTTATCCGACCTGGAGCAGATCGATGCCCTGGCCCAGGTATCCGGCATGAAGATTCCCTATGCGATTGAGGAGATTCGAACCGCTCCCATCCGCCATAACACCCTATCTGAGGTCGATAAAATGGAAGAGACAGTAAAAAACATTCTCGGGATGGTTCCTTCCAAAGCCTGACCTATGGGGCAAAAAGGCATGTGGATTTCATTGACAAATTTGTAAAGTATGCTATACTAACCTTGTGGATTTTTAATTGAATTGCTGCATGGTGTCCCTCCTGACAGCGAGAGCCGGGGAGGAGATTAGGAAAATCGGTCAAAGCCGATGCTGAATCCGCAGCTGTAAGCGCAGAGGTCTGCATTTCTTCGGAGCAATCCGGTCATTGGGGAAACCTGAGAAGGCGAGAGGCAGGCGATGGTGGAATCTTCCTTGAGATGCGCAAGCCAGAATACCGACCATGCCAGAATGCCACAGCGCGTCCCTGTGATGGGACGAAGGAAGGCAAAGTGTGAGAATATTCGGTCACACAGACTTTATTGTCTGTGTGACCTTTTTGCGTTGAAGGCTCCCGGACGGCAGACACAAGCTGTGGTGGTGCTGATGGACCAGCAATTTTGGTTACAGTGTCAAAAGCCTGAGCCCACGACATGCTCGCATGTCGGTGGGG
>CAVLCU010000024.1:0-21505 GCA_963661545.1 Lachnospiraceae bacterium
CCACCGACATGCGAGCATGTCGTGGGCTCAGGCTTTTGACACTGTAACCAAATATCAACGATTGACATGAAGGGGATAGATTATGAGCCTGAAAGCTTTAATTGTGGAGGATGAGAATGCCATTGCCTTGCTGATCAGGAATCTGATCGACTATGACCGTCTGGATCTGGAGGTCTGCGGAGTCGCCTCCAATGGTCAGGAGGCTCTTCCCATGATCCGGGATCTCAAGCCGGAGATTGTGATCACGGATATTTCCATGCCCAACATGACCGGGATCGAGATGATCTCAGCTGCCAGGGATCAGGGCCTCAAGTCCCACTACATTATCATCAGCGGCCTGAACCAGTTCAACTATGCTGTATCCGCCATCGATCTGGGGGTAGAGGGTTACCTGCTCAAGCCGGTAAACCGAGAGGAGCTGAATGATCTTCTGGAGAAAATCGTTCTAAAGATAGAGAAGAATTCCAAGACCGAGAGACAGATTCGTTTCCTGAAGAAAAGCACCAAGCTGCAGATCAAAAGCAAAAGGCGTTCCCTGCTGATGCAGCTTCTCTACAGCAAGGCCTCGGGGCAGGAGTCGGACCTCTTTCCTTCTCAGGTGGAGGTGCTCAATAAGGAGTATTATTATCATTTCGAGGAAGGAGGGCAATTCCTGGTAGGACTCCTCCGGATTGACCATACCGCTTCCCTGAATTATGTCACCTTGAATTCCATCGCCGAGACCCTGGTACAACGCTTCGATACGGAGATGAAGAATCATACCATCGACTGTGAGGAATATAACAATGGCAATGGCTTTCTCTTTCTCCTGAACTACAGGGGGGATCAGCACCTCTTTCCCTACGGTTCCCTGTCCGTTCTCCACAGCGACCTCTCCGAATCCCTGGGGGATACGGAGGGAATCATCCTGACCATGACCTGCGGAATCCCGGTGGCCTCCCCCTCCGCCCTGCCCTATTCCTTCGAAACAGCTCTATCTACCATGAATGCCCGGGTTCTCCAGGGGACAGGCAAGGTATTGATGGCCTCTGATATCCTGTCCGGCAGGAAATGTACCTATACCCTGACGGATTCCGAGCTGGAGAAGCTCCGCTCCACCATAGAACTGGGGGATCGCAATCTTCTGACCGCGGATCTGGCTCAGATCTTCAAGGCAGGCGCCCAGGGCTGCAAGGACTGCCCTCAGCTTCTCCAGGAGGTCTATTGCGAGCTTTTTTCGGAGATCGTCACCTACCTGCGCCGCAGCAACCTCATTGGGGAGAATTTCCGCCACCTTTTTATGACCTTTCAGGAGGGCTTGAACCTCCATCACAAGCTTTCCCATCTGATGAAGTATGCGGTTTCCCAGGTTCTGTCTCTGCTGCCGGAGAAGGAAGCCGATACCGTGCCGGAGACCCAGATCGCCGCCCAGGCCAAGGCCTATATCAATCAGCATTTAAGCGAGAATCTCCGCCTGGAGGATGTGGCTGAGAAGTTCTTCTTCTCCCCTTCCTATTTCGGTGTCGTATTCAAGGAGAAGACCGGAGAATCCTTCACCTCCTACCTGACCACAGCCCGGATCAGCAAGGCCAAGGAGCTCCTGTGTGATATCAGCTATAGCGTGGATATGGTAGCTGCCTCTGTCGGTTTCAACGACCGCCGCTATTTTACCAAGATTTTCAAGAAGGAAGTGGGGGTCACCCCCAAGGAATACCGGAAGATCTATGTCAACTAAACTGCTAAAGCCCCCCGCCTGGCATCCGGCCAGCGGGGGGCTTCTTTGATTCATTCGTAAGAGAGGCGGCGGCAGCCGCCAGGGAGGTTTGGTTAGAGATTATGCTGTCTTCTGGGCCCGGCGTACCTGCACATCGATGATGACGGCGATGGCAATGATGGCGCCCTTTACGATCTTCTGATAATAAGAGGATACGTCACACAGGGTCATGATATTCAAGAGAACTCCAACGAAGAGAGCTCCCACTACGGTTCCGTATACCTTTCCGATACCACCGGTCATGGAGGTACCGCCGATGATGGCTGCGGTGATGGCATCGAACTCGTAAGCTTCACCGGAGTTGGGCTGTCCGGAATTCAGACGGCTGGTCAGGATAACGCCTGCCAGACCCGCGGCTGCCCCGGCGAAGAGGAAGGCCTTGATCTTAATGGCTTTTACATTGATACCGGAGGACTTGGCTGCCTCCACATTACCGCCTACTGCATAGACATAACGGCCGAAGCGTCTGCGGTTCATCAGGGTATAATAGAAGATCAGAACAATGACCATGATAACGATGGGCATGGGAAGGAAGCCAAAGAGCTGTCCCTGTCCGAAGATCTTGAAGCTGGCATCAAAGCCTGCCACCGGCTTGGCATCTGTTACCACATATACCAGGCCTCGGCCGATAAACTGGGTAGCCAAAGTCATGATAAAGGAAGGGATCATACAGGTGGTGATCACCCAGCCGTTCAGGAAACCGAAGGCGCATCCAACCAAAATTCCCACCAGAAGGGAAAGCCAGGGGCTGGAGGTGGCAACCATGGTCATGGCTGACATAACGCCGGAAAAAGCTACTACAGAACCGGGAGACAGGTCTGTCTCACCGGAGATCAGTACCATCTGAGAACCAAAGGCGATAATCATAATGGTGGCGTTCTGACGAACGATATTGCTCAGGTTCCGCAGGGACAGGAAGGAATCGCTCAAAAAGGTGGAAATGATAATAGCCACCAGCAGGATAATAAAGATACCATATTTACTATATACATCCGCAAAAGTTATTTTCTTCTTATTGTTCATTTTCAAACCCCTTCACAGCAAGTTCCATGATCATGGCCTGCGTGGCTTCCTTTCTTGATAATTGCCCAGTCAGCTTACCCTGGGACATAACCGCTACTCTGTCGCTCATTCCGAGAATCTCCGGCATTTCCGAGGAAATCATAATAATGGCCACGCCTTCCTTGGCAAGATTGCACATCAGGCGATAGATCTCGTATTTTGCTCCTACATCGATGCCCCTGGTGGGCTCGTCTAAAATCAATACCTTGGGGCTTCTCAGCAGCCACTTGGCCAGAACCACCTTCTGCTGATTGCCTCCGGACAGGGAAGCCACGGGAGCCTCCGGGGTAGACAGCTTGATGGAAAGCTCCTGAATCATCTTCTGTATACTTTCTTTTTCCTTCTTCAGGCTCAGGAAACCGCCCTTGACACAGATATCTGACAGGCTGGCCAGGGTAATATTCTCCCGGATGGTACGGCAGAGAACAACCCCCTCTCTCTTTCTGTCTTCACTGGCCATCAGGATTCCGGCATCAATGGCCTGCTGGGCATTCTTAAAATGCACGGCCTGCCCATCCAGGAAGATCTCTCCTTCTTTGATGGGATCCAAGCCAAAGACTGCCCGGAAGAGCTCACTTCGTCCTGCGCCTACCAGACCTGCAAATCCCACAATCTCACCGGTTCGAACCTGGAAATTAATATTCTGGAAGCGTCTTCCTGTGACATTCTTCAATTCCAGCACCACATCTCCGATGGGAGCGTCCTCCTTGGGGAACTGATCTGTGATCTCCCGGCCTACCATCTTGGTGATGATTCCGTTCTTATCAATCTCATTCGCCATGCAATTGTAGATCCACTGGCCGTCCCGCAGGATGGTCACCTCATCGCAGATCTCGAAGATTTCATCCATCTTGTGGGAAATATAGATGATTCCCACTCCTCTGGCCTGCATCTTCTTGATATTATCAAAAAGAATATGCACTTCACTGTCGGTAATGGAGGAGGTGGGCTCGTCCATGATGACTACAGAAGCATCCCGGGAAATGGCCTTGACAATCTCGATCAGAGCGATATCTGATACAGTCAGATTGCCGATGGGGGTCTTGGGATTATACTTCAGGCCAAAATCCCGCAAAAGAGTCTCCGCATCCTTCCAAAGCTTCTTCCAATTCACATTTCCTGCAGCCGTCAGGGGCTCTCTTCCCAGGAAAATGTTCTCTGCAACCGTCATCTCCGGAACCGGGCTTAGCTCCTGATGAATGGTGGCGATTCCCATATCCAGCATCTGCCTGGGATTCTGGGGGTTGATCTTCTGCCCCTTATAGATGATCTCGCCTTCATCCATCTTATAGATTCCATTGATGATCTTGATCAATGTGGATTTCCCTGCGCCATTCTCTCCGCATAAAGCATGTACGCTTCCGGGCCGCAGCTGCAGCTTCACCTTGTCCAAGGCCTTCACGCCGGGGAATGACTTGGAGATATCCTTCAATTCCAACAGATACTCCTGCGATGTTTGTTGATCCATCGTGTCCCTCCTTCTGTCTCTTCGTTTCCGCTAACGTTTATCACTGACTATACTTTACCACCAAGAGACTTCCAGGGAAATGAATTGGGAGGGATAGCAAGGATAAATCCCCCTTTTGCACAAAATATCCCCCTTTTGCATAAAAAGGGGGATAAAAAAACCGATTCACCCATCAGAAAGACTAAACTTGACTTTATGGGATCTAATCTGCCGATCGGGTCAGGGTTCGAATCCAGCGGTAGCTCCGCAGGCGAATCCATACAGGAATTCCCTTGAAGATCTGATCCGACTGGACGGCCAGCACGGTAACCATAATGGGAACCTTCCATACAAAGGCACACAAAAAGCTGAGGGGAATGACGATAGCCCAGACGCTGATCAGATTCAGAGCCGTGGTAAAGCGCACATCGCCCCCGGCCCGGATGACTCCATTGCAAATGGTCATCTGGAAGCTCATGGCTACCATGATAAAGCTATAGAGAATCATCATCTGGTCTGCCAGACTCATGGCCGCCGCATTCAGCTTGTAGCAGGACAGGAGGGGGGTACGCAGGACAAAGAGCAAGAGTCCCATAACCGTCCCCACGGTCACTCCCGCCACAGAGATAGTCCTGGCCTTTTCCTTGACGGCTGTCAGATTTCCCTCTCCGATGGCAGCGCCGATAAGGACGGCAGACGCAGAGGCCAACGCCCGAACCACCACCTTGAGATAGGTATAGAAGGTGGAAGCCACAGAATTGGCTGCTATAGCATCCGCCGTCAAATGACCCAGAATACCGGTTTGCATAGGAACAGAGACACCCCAGAGCAATTCTGTCAGAACCGTAGGGAAAGCAGTCCTGCGATAATCTGCAGCCAAGCCGGGATCCCTTTGAAAAATAGGTTCGGAAAAGAGCCGCAGTCTTAGCTCCTTCTTGCAGACATAGACCAAAATCACCACCAGCTCCAAAGCCCTGGCCACCAGGGTGCCGATGGCAGCTCCTCGAATTCCCAGTTCCGGACACCCATGCTTGCCAAAGATCAGGAGATAATTGATGGAAACATTGGTCAGGAGGGAAATCACCGAGATGAGAAAGGAAATCCTCACCACTTCCACACAGCGCAGGGCACTCATCAAACAGTTGGTGATCAAAAAGAGGAGAAAGCTATACTTCACGATGCTTAGATAGGCAAGTCCTTCCTCTATAATCGCCCCATCCCTGGTAAAGCAGGACAGAAGCTGACGGGGAAAGAGGGTGCACAAAAGGAAGATAGCCAGGCAGCAGATTCCCGTAAACTTCAAGGCGATCCCGGTCAGTCTGCGGATTCTGCCCACCTCCCCCTTGCCCCAATATTGAGATCCCAGGATCACCAGGGAATCCCCGATTCCCAGTCCCAACTGCTGGATCATAAAGAAAATCTGATTGACCGTAGCCGCCCCGGACAGGGTCGTCTGGCTATATCCCCCCAGCATAATATTGTCTGCCATATTCACACTATAGGCCACCAGGTTTTGCAAGGCCAGGGTAACCATCAAGATCGCCAGTCTCTTATAAAAGCCCTTATCATGCGTAAAAAACATACTCTACCCCCTGCTGCACGCAAAGCCCCCAGCCGGATAACCTGCTGAGGGCTCGCATTCTATCATATCGAAAGGAAGGAATTACACTATCAGTATCTCATTCTCCCCACTGTCGGTGCAGTCGGGGGAGGGAGTCTTTAGATCTCGGACAGCTTCACCGGACGTCCCTCTACCAGGGACTTCTTAGCTGCGATGGCAATCTTCACAGGCTCCAGACCATCCTGTCCGGTAACCGGAACATCCTTGCCCTCCAGAACGGCTGCTACGAAATCCTTTACCTCTGCTACAAAGGCATCGTTGTATCTCTGCAGGAAGAACCAAGTAGGCTTGGCAGAGAGCTCGCCGGAGTTGGTGCTGATGATGGCCCGATTCTCACATACATTGTTGTCACGAACACAGCCCTTCTCGCAATGTACCTCCACTCTCTGATCATAGCCATAGGGAGCCTGACGGCAGTTGTCGATCACGCCGATGGCGCCATTGGCAAACTTCAAGGTTACGATGGCGGTATCCACATCATCATAATCTGCAAAGCGGGGATCTACCAGAACAGTACCTACGGTAGATACCTCGGTCACATCACTGCCTGCCAGGTAACGAACCATATCAAAGTCATGAATCATCATATCCAGGAAGATACCACCGGATACCTTTACATATTCCATGGGGGGAGCTTCCGGATCCCGGGAGCAAACCTTGATGATATAGGGCTTGCCCATCTGGCCGGAGGCAACCGTATCCCGAACTGCCTTGTGGCTGGCATCAAAACGGCGTACAAAACCAACCTGCAGCTTTACCTTGGCCTCTTCTACAGCCTTGAGGGCCTCCTCGATGCGGGCAATCTGAGTATGAATAGGCTTCTCACAGAAGATGTGCTTGCCTGCCTGGGCAGCCTTGATAATAAAATCTGCATGAGTATCCGTAGAGGAGCAGATAAATACTGCATCCACGTCCGGATTGCTGAATACTTCCTCCGGATCATTGGTGGTCTTGGCAATGCCTACGCTGGCAGCCCACTCCTTCATAGCATCATTCATGAAGGGATCCGCAACCACAACCACCTCAGCGTTGGGAATAAAATTCTGAATGTTGGTTCCATGCAGCTTTCCGATCCGTCCGCCACCCAGCAGACCAATTCTTAACTTGTCAGCCATTGTATCAATCTCCTTTTTTTGTTTTTTAAAAGTCTCGGCCTGCGGAAGCACCCAAGTGCCAGGCAGCCGACTTTCATGCCTTTTCATCCGCTTTCCTTCGCCATGGGACTCATCCCACGGGGCTTATCTACATCCTATCAAAGTCCCGTATGCTCGGCAATATAATTTCTTGCTTTTAATGCATATTCGAAGGGATTGGCCACCTGGGGATCCTGCTCAGCCTCTACCACGACCCAGCCCTTGTAATCGGCCTCGGCCAGAATATCAAAGAGGGGTGAGAAGTCTACATCCCCGTCTCCCGGTACGGTAAAGGTACCCTGACGTACTCCCTTGAGGAAGCTCCACCGCTCCTCCTTGGCCTTCTGCACCACGTCCTTTCTCAGATCCTTCAGGTGGACATGGCGGACGCGGTTGACATACTTCTTCAGTACCTTCACGGGGTCAATGCCTGCGAAGGAGCAATGACCGCTGTCGAAGAGAAGATATACCAGATCCGGATCTACGGAATCCATAAAGCGGTCGATCTCCTCCTCCGTCTGAACTACGGTACCCATATGATGATGGAAGGTAAGAACCATGCCCTTGTCCTTGGCAATCTTACCCAGCTTGTTCAGACCCTGGGCCAGCATATCCCATTCCTGGTCATTCATGACATATTTTCCTTCGAAAATAGGCTGATCCAGCATGCCCTGGATACTGTGGCTCTGCTCAGAGGCGCCGATGCAGCGGGAACCTACCTGCAGCAGGAAATCGCACTGCTTAATAAAAGCCTTCTCCACTTCCTCATAGGGCTGGGTAATCAAGAAAGAAGAAAACCACTGGTTACAGATTGTCATCTTTCTCAAGTCCAGGGCCTTCTTCAGAACCACCGGATCCGTAGGAAAGTGACTGCCTACCTCGCAGCCGGTGAAACCGGCCAAAGCCATCTCACTGATGGTCTGCTCAAAGGTATTCTCCTTGCCCAGATCCGGCATATCGTCATTGGTCCAGCCAATGGGAGCAATGCCCAGCGATACATTCTCTTTTTTTAACATGATTCTTCCTCCATGGTGTATTATTTGTCGCCGTTAAATTCCTTGATGGCATCCACCATAGCCACCACATTCTCTACCGGCGTATTACACTGAATATTATGGATGGTATTGCATACATAACCGCCATCCTTAGCAAAGATCTCCAGTCTCTCCAGAACCTGGGTTCTCACCTCCTCCGGAGTTCCGAAGGGAAGAACCTTCTGGGTATCTACCCCGCCGCCCCAGAATACGATATCCTTGCCAAAGGTCTCCTTGAGCGCCTTGGGATCCATACCCGTAGCAGAACACTGTACCGGATTGATGGCATCAAAGCCAGACTCTATGATATAGGGCAAAAGCTCAAAGATTCCCCCGCAGGAGTGCTTCAGGGTCTTCCAGGTGGTATGGGTGTGAATCCAGTCATTCATCTTCTTATAATAGGGAACATAGAGCTCCCGGAAGGTATCCACACTCATAAAGGGGCCCCTCTGGGTTCCAAAATCCGTGCCGTCCAGGAACATGATATCAATATCACTGCCAAAGGCTTCCCAATAGCGCTTCATATTCTCAATTACGATATCCGTTCCCCGGTCAAAGACCTCCTCCACATATTCCGGATAGAGCAAGGGAGCCGTATACCACTCAGAGATGGACCGGATGCCCTTGGGATGCTTGAGATTGGGACCGGGAATATTGTTGGCATCTCCCAGGCCGGCATAGCAGGGACCTACCTGAATGGCTCTCTGATCTGCCCTCACTTCCTCTAAAACCTTCTTATGGTAGGCAATCTGCTCATCGGAGACCAGCATATAATCTGCTACATTGTCTGCCGGATCCCCTTCGTCCTCATCAAATTCCGGTGTCCGGGTGAGGTTGTCGAAATAAAAGCCATTGGCAGGCATATGACCGCTGGGTTCTACCGTGTCATCCCCTTCCGGATAGACATAGTAGCCGCCGTTGCCGTCCTCCTTGATGGTACAATCCTGGGGGATCAGAATCTTGGTTCCGTGATACTCCCATTCCTTCCACTCCACATTCCTGTGTCCGTAGGTATCTCCGTAATTGTAGAGCTGCTGGATATCACATCCCATGCAGTCTGCCAGATCCGGCTCCACATAGGCGGTCATGGTAGACATATCATTGATCTTGGGAAGTCGTTTCTCCAAGCCATAATAGTCTCTCAACTGAGCCAAAACCGTGGCATTGACCATGGAGCAGCTCATGCCTCCAAAGTCTACGGCTACCTTATCCGGCTGTTTGTGGGCAAATGTGGTCTGTACTCTCTCCTTGGATGTCATACTGTTCTCTCCTTTTTCTGTTCTCCTGGATGAAATGTCTCTTGGCAACTCATTCATTCTCCCGGATGAAATACCTCATGAAATACCTCCCGGTATCCCATCCCTTTCTCTATCACCACTATCCTCACAATAGCATGGAAGAATTCCCTTGAAAATCGGAACAAGAAATTGCGAACAAAATGTCTCCCTTTTAGCAGATAATTCCCCCTGACCCCTCCCCTGGGGATATCCCTCTTCCCGGAGGGCTTTTCCTCTCCCATCCATGACCCGATTATAGTATGCCACCCCCTCCCCAACAATATAAATTCTTGCTATATTTATTTTGAAAGCCCCGGACGGCAGACACAAGCTGTGGGATGCTCGCATACCACAGCTTGTGGATATCGGACGGGCAAGCCGGTATCGACAAGTAGCCCGATAGGGCGGATTGTTGATACTGGCGGCAGCTGCGAGAGCACGTCAGTGCGAAGCAGCTGGCTTTCATCCGTAGCGAGACGGAACCTTCCAGCCCCGGACGGCGGATGCACAGATGGGCAAGCTTGCGACGCGGAGCTAGTCCCGCAAGGGGCTTGCACAGCTAATCGCTTTCCCTCACGCTCTTCCACTTCCGTTATGCTTTCGATATTCCAGGGGGGATTCTCCCACCTGCTTTTTGAATTGCACATTGAAATGGCTGGGACTGTTGAAGCCCACATCCGCTGCGATCTCAGTCACGGTCTTCCCGGTAAAGGCCAGTAAAATCTGAGCCTTTTCTATGCGGCGTCTTGCAATATATTGCACAGGGGAGTAACCCAGCTCCCTTTTAAAGAGATGAGACAAGTAGGAATGACTGATAAAGAAATAGTCGCTGATGTCAGTAAGAGAAATCTTTTTCGTATAATTATCATCGATATACTGTCTGATCGCAGATACAAGAGAGAGGCTGTCCTTGCGGACATTCTCCAAAGCAGGGCTGCCGGATTCCCGAAAGAGGTGCAAAATGCAGGACAGCAGAGCCTGGGTCATGTAAAAGGCTTTTTCCTGCTGGTCTTCCTTGCCATAGGCAAGGGAATCGTAGATAGAGCGGAACATAGCATCCATCATGGTAAAGTCTGTCCCCACCTCCAGAACCGGCCTGATACCCACGGGAATCAGATGGTTTCTGGGCAAACCCTTGACACAGACATTATCGATAGAGATATGCATGACGGACAGATGCTGGCCGGCCTGCGCTATCTCATGGCACCGGATGCCCTGGTTACAGACAAGTATCATTCCGGCCTTAACCTCGATCCTCTCCGTGTTTACCAGATAAGTTCCGCTTCCGGCTCGAACCAAGATCAGATCCAGAGAATCCTCCTGATCCTGCAGATCCTGTCCCGGCTGACCAAAGACACTGGAAATATCACTGGCTGCCAAAAGCCGGGGTCTGATGTCCTCTACGAAGGATGTTGGAATCAGGTCTATCGCATACCTAAGGGTCATAACAATCCTCCTTCATTACATACCCTCTGCCTTACCAAAGTCATTATACTATAAACCCTGGATAAAATCCAGAATTTTATCTATAATGCACAACAAAAAATAATTTTGCAAAAATATATTGTTCAATTAGCAGAGTGCAGGAAATCAAAATAAACAAAGAATAACTATGCAATTCAGGACAAATTAGCAAAAGACACCAAAGCCCAAATAAGGTATACTGTAAACAGTATCGATACATAAGGCCGACAAAAAAACACAAAAGAAAAGCAAACAGGAGGACCAAGATGATTAAGAAAACAATCCTTGTATTACTGACAGCTGCCCTGACATTGGGAGGGCTGGCCGGATGCGGCAACTCCGGCTCCGGCGGTTCGGACAAGAAGAGCGAGTCATCCTCATCTGCAAGCTCCAATTCGGGAAGTTCCCAGGCCAGCAGCTCCGGGGACGAAAGTGGCCATACGGATCTTGGAACTGTGACCCTGATCATGTCAAGCAGAGATGAATTCCTGTCCGAGATGGAATCCGGCGCTATCGCAGCAGCGGAGACCCTGGGAATCAAGCTGACCACCCAGGATGCCCAGAATGACCAAAGCAAACTCCTGCAATTTGTGGAAACAGCCAAGAACGATGGCCAGAAGGTCATTGTAGTGAATCCGGTAGATGCAGCGGCAGATGCCTGCCAGCAGATTGTCAATGCAGCCGGTGATATGAAGGTGGTATTCGTAAACCGGGCTCCGGACGATACCGATGCCGTTTTGAATGACAATGTAGTATATGTAGGCTCGGATGAGATGACCTCCGGTTACTTCCAGGGACAGGCTTTATCCGATTATTTCAAGGAGCAGGGAAAGACGGAAGTAAAATACATCCTGATCCAGGGCACCTTAGGCCAGGTTTCCACCACCAACCGTACCCTGTCTCTCCTGCAGGCTTTAGAGGACAACGGAATCAAGGCTACAGAAGCATCCGCTCCCTTGGTTGCAGACTGGGATCGGGCAACAGCTCAGGATATGATTACTCCCCTTCTGACCACTGTAGACTATGACTTTATCGCCAGCAACAATGACGCTATGGCTCTGGGAGCCATTGAGGCAATGAAGAGCCAGAATATCGATCCTACCACCGTTCCGGTAGTAGGCATTGATGCCACCACCGACGGACGCCAGGCCATCCGTGACGGCGAACTCTTCATGACTGTATTCCAGAATGCCCAGGGACAAGGTTTTGGTGCTCTTATGGCAGCCATCAACCTGGTAGAGGGCAATCCCATCAATGAAGGAACCTCCTGGGATCTGGATGAGACCGGACATATTGTTTGGATCCCCTTCGAGCTGGTAAATGCGGACAATGTAGAAGATTACGAGAACTATGAACTGAAGTAAGGAAGAGACCCTGATGGTTCCAGCAGGCGTTGCCCCCGGGCTAACGCCTGCTGCTTTTCCAGACAGCGAAACGAGAGGTGAAGCATTTGAGCGAAGAATATATTCTGGAAATGCATGATATCGTGAAGGAATTTCCAGGGGTACGCGCCTTGGATGGGGTTGAATTAAAAGTTCGGCCCGGAACAGTCCATACCCTGATGGGAGAAAATGGTGCCGGGAAGTCCACCCTGATGAAATGCCTGATCGGCATCCAACCGGTAACCTCCGGGAAGATCATCTATAAGGGAAAAGAGGTGAGCTACCGTTCCACCCAGGAGGCTCTCAATGATGGTATTTCCATGATTCATCAGGAACTCTCCCCTGTCTATGAAAGATCCGTATGTGATAATGTCTGGCTGGGTCGGGAACCCAAGAAGGGACTCCTGGTAGACCACAAGAAGATGTATGAGGACTGCCGCAAGCTCTTTGAGCGCATGGGACTGGACATCGATCCTCATGAGAAGATGAAGAATCTGACCGTAGCCAAGATGCAGATGGTAGAGATTGTCAAAGCCATCTCCTATGACTCCTCCATCGTTGTCATGGACGAGCCCACCTCTGCCTTGACAGAATCCGAAGTGGAGGATCTCTTTCAAATCATCCAGGATCTGAAGTCCAAGGGCGTCGCCATCATCTACATTTCCCATAAGATGGATGAAATCTTCCGGATCAGTGATGAAATCACTGTCTACCGGGACGGACGATATATTGCCTCGGATCGGGTGGAGAACCTGACCCAGGATAAGCTGATCCAGCTGATGGTGGGACGAGAGATTAAGGATATGTTCCCCAAGGTGGCCTGTCCCATCGGCAAGGTAGTTCTCAAGGTGGAACATCTCTGTGCCGGCCGCCAGGTGCAAAATGTCTCCTTTGAGGTTCACAGCGGAGAGATTCTGGGCTTTGCCGGTCTGGTAGGAGCCGGACGAACCGAGACCATGGAGACTATTTTCGGTATGCGCAAGAAGACCTCCGGCAAGATTATAAAGGATGGGAAGGAATTGGACATCCACTCTCCCCAGGATGCCATCCGGCATCATATCAGCCTTTTGACGGAGGATCGGCGAGGCAATGGTATCATCGGCCTTTTGAGCGTCATGGAGAATATGGTTCTGGCTAAGTTGAACCTGAAGGCCTACGGCATGCCCCTGAAGGCCCAGCAGATGAAGAAGGACGCCCAGGAATATATTGATAAGATCCGGGTAAAAACCCCCACCATGTATACTCCGATTCAGAACCTGTCCGGCGGGAATCAGCAGAAGGTTCTGGTAGGAAGATGGCTGCTGACGGATCCGGATGTGCTGATCGTAGATGAGCCCACCCGAGGCATCGACGTGGGAGCCAAATCAGAGATTCATGCCCTCCTGTCTGAGCTGGCAGGCATGGGCAAGGCCATTATTGTGGTATCCTCCGAGATGCCGGAGGTGCTGGGAGTGGCAGACCGCATTGTTATCATGCACGAAGGCCACGTCAGTGGGATTCTGAATCGGTCGGAATTCTCCCAGGAATTGATCATGAAATATGCAACTTCCCATGATACGGAAGTACAAGAGAGCTAAAGGGGGCAGTGGAATGAATACAAAAGCAAAGAAAATACTCTCCGACAATGTCATGTGGTTTGTGCTGATCGTACTGGTCATCCTGGTAAGCATCATCAATCCCAAATTCCTGACCATAGGCAACCTCAGGACCCTGCTGACCGGAGAATCCATCAAGGGAATCATGGCCTTTGGCGTAGGCTTTGCCATTCTGACCAAGGGAATCGACCTGTCCATCGGTGCCTCCGCAGCCCTGATCGCCTGCGTAACCGGCGCTTTGGTGCAGCCTGTGGATCTGGCAACTAAGGCCCTATCCAACCTGGGAGTCCAGTTCCCGGCCTTTATCTCTATCGTGATCGGCATCCTCATGGGCGTTGTCATCGGCGCCATCCAGGGTTTCATCATCGCCTATACCAAGATGCCAGCCTTCATCGCTACCCTGGGCGGACAGCTGATCTGCCGGGCAGCAGCCAAGATCTTCACCACCCGACCCGTGTCCAATCTGTCCGATGGCTATCGTTTTCTGGGAAGCGGCAAAATCGGTCCCTTCCCCATGATCGTAATCGTATTCCTGATCGTCTTTGCTCTGGCCGGTTTTATTCTCAATCAGACCCGATTCGGAAAAAGCCTCTATGCCATAGGCGGCAATGACCAGGCCGCCCGGGTTGCGGGAATTAATGTAGAACGCAATCTGGTTCTGACCTATGTTTGGTGCGGCGCCTGTGCCGCTCTGGGCGGCATCCTCCTGGCAGGCCGTGCCGGTTCTGCGGATCCCGCCAATTCCGGCCTTAACTACGAGCTGGATGCCATCGCAGCCGCAACCGTAGGCGGCACCTCCCATACCGGAGGTATCTGTAAGGTAACCGGTATCTTAAGCGGTATCCTGATCCTTGGAGTCATCAACAACGGTCTGGTATTGATCGGCGTCAATGACAACTACAGTAATATCATCAAGGGAATCATCATTGTAGGATCCGTTGCCATGGATATGAGAAAGAACGCCAGGAAGGCATAATTGTGATAATTCGTCAAGGCCGGGGCTTTTTAGCCGCGGCCTTGTCCGTTTTGCCAAAACCGCCGTTTGACACGCCATACTTATCTGTAGCTTCCCATACGATTATATCCACGATCTTCTGACTCGTCTGACCTATCCTGCAAGTCAAGGGTAAAAGAGCTCCATGGACGTTTACTTTGCAAGGCTCTCACTTTCCAGCCTGGCCTGCTGCATGCGTCTGCCTTTTTCTACATTTTGAGTTCTGACTACGTCAACCATTACAGCCAGGATTACTACGATGCCAACAACAATCTGCTGAACATCAGAAGCTGCACCAAGAAGGTTCAGACCATTCTTGATTTCTGCCATAATAATAGCGCCGATAAAGGTGCCGGCCATAGTTCCTTTTCCCCCGTTGAAGGAAGCACCACCGATCACGCAGGCTGCGACTGCATCCATTTCATAACCTTCACCTGCCAGAGGATAGGTGGCTCCCACACGTCCCACCAGAATGACTGCAGCAATTCCGCAGAGAAGGCCAGACATCACATAAGTGATGGTAAGGGTTTTTTCTATATTGATACCGGCCAGGCGCGCTGCCTCTTTATTCCCACCAACAGAATATATCTCCCGTCCGATCGCTGTCTTGTTCAGCAAAAGGGCAATGGCCAGAGATAGGATCACGACCACGATAAAGCATATGGGAATGTTGCAAATACTGGCAGAGCCCAGCCAGGTTACCGCTGGGGGAAAGCCGGATACCTGCTTTGCATTGGTTGTGAGAAGGGTAAGTCCTCGTAAGGCTTCCATCATACCCAGTGTAGATACAAAGGGATGAGGCAGCTTCAATTTCGTGAAGAGCAGACCATTGATCAACCCGCAAAGGGCTCCCACAAGAATGGGAAGTACAATCATCAGGAAAGCATTGTTCACACCCTTTAAGTAAAGAATAGTGATCATACCCATAGAAAAGCCTACGATAGATCCCTGAGAAAGATCAATACCTGCGCCCAACAGGCAGAAAAGCATACCGGCACCAACGATAATATTGATAGAAGATTGTCTTAGGATATTCATCAGATTCGTGAAGGTAATAAATCGGTCTGAAGCGATTGCCAGCACCACAGCCAGCAGTATGGCAGCCATAAGGGGACCTAAAATTGCTGATTTTTTTCCGCTTTTTTTCATCCTTTTACTCATTTTCCAATTTACCTCCCCATGCAGCATGCATGATAGCTTCCTGGTTAAAATATTCGCTGACACAATGGATTTCACCCATGATATGACCTTCCCGCATTACGATTACCCGGTAACACATACCAAGTATTTCCGGCAGCTCTGAGGACACCATAATAACGCACTTGCCTGCATCCGCAAGCTCCTTCATCACATTGTAAACCTCCATTTTAGCTCCAACGTCAATTCCCCTTGTTGGTTCATCAAAAATAAAGATCTCCGCATTGGAATTCAGCCACTTGGCTATCACCACCTTCTGCTGATTGCCGCCGGACAAAGTGGCCACCTCAGCATCAATGGAGGGGGTTTTGATCTTCAATGACTCTACTGCTCTATCTGCCTGCTCAGTAATTCCCTTATCGTCGACAAGCCCCTTGGTGAACTGTCTCAGATTAGCCAAACAGATATTGCGGGATACGGATTGCGCAAGCACCAGTCCCTGTCCCTTCCTGTCCTCTGTCACAAATGCAAGTCCGGCCTTAATTGCATCCTGAGGCTGCTTGATTTTCCTCTTCTTGCCATTTATAAAAATCTCGCCTGCATCCAATGAATCTGCCCCGAAGAGACAGCGACACACCTCCGTACGCCCGGCTCCTACAAGACCCGCGAAGCCAAGTATCTCTCCTTTGTGCGCCTGAAAGCTTACTTTTTCAAAGGACCCATAGCGGGTAATATTCTTAGCCTCAATTGCCACCTCGCCAACCTGAAAGTCTATATGCGGATAATAATCGTTCATCTTACGCCCCACCATATAAGCCACCAGGTCGTCCTTTGTCATCTCCCTTGCATCTTTCGTTACTACCTTTTCGCCGTCACGCATAACCGTAACAACATCGCAAAGTTCAAATATCTCTTCCAGCTTATGAGAGACAAACACAATGGCAAGCCCCTGCTCCTTCAACAGGTTAACAATCCGGAACAGTTCTTCCGTCTCCTTTTCACCTAAGCTGGAGGTAGGTTCATCCAGGATAAGTACCTTGGCATCCAGAAGAATACTCTTTCCAATCTCTACCATCTGCTGTACTCCCATTCCCAACTCTCCGCAGAGGGTATTCGGATCCACCTCCTGGTTCATGGACTGAAGGATTTCCCTGCTTCTCTTGTTCATGTAACCATAGTCCAGAAGCCTTCCTTTTTTTACATAATTTCCTATGAAGAGATTATCTGTAACAGACAGATCCTTCACAATATTCAATTCCTGATAGACGCAGGCAATTCCTTTTCGCTTAGCTTCCATAGGACCATGAAAAGAAACCTCTTCCCCGTCGATCTTAATGTTCCCTTCATCGGGAATGTTTACTCCGGTAAGCACCTTGATCAGAGTAGATTTTCCGGCACCGTTTTCACCAATCAGGCCGTGTACCTCTCCCTTTTTCAGGTCAAGACTCACATCTCTGAGGGCAGTAACCCCCGGGAAGTACTTTGTGATATTCCTCAAACTGACTATTGTCTCGCCCAATTAACCGTCCTCCCTGCTTTTCCGATCTGCAACCGCTGTATTGCACGCAACATATGGATCAGAAACCTTCCCAGCTATCCACGTTGTCAGCAGTAACCATCTCAGCGCCAACGTCAATCCAGGTCTCCTTGGGGTACTCATTCTTGGTCAGAATGTTATGGATCACCTGTACTGCCTGATAACCACACTGGTAAGGACGCATTCCCACTGTCATATACATGGTACCCGCTTCAATGGCATCCGCTGCGATCTGGAAGCCACCATAACCTGCAACCAGAACATCGTCAATGATGTCTGCCTGCTGCAGCGCATTGATGCAGGCAACTGTCATATCATCGGAAGGGGTAAGAACGCCCTGGAATTCTCCGTTAAAGCGGGTGATCATATCTTCCATAACACTTGCTGCTTTATCTGCTGAAAAGTCTGTATACTGAGCATCCAAAATTTCAATTCCGGCATCCGCACAGGCATCCTTCTGTCCCTGAAGTCTGTTCTCAGCATTGTTGTCACCCTGAGTACCGGCAACAATCACTACCTTATCCCCATCCTCCAGAGCCTCACACAGAGTAGCCGCCTGCTCGTAAGCTGCATGATACTCATCCAAACCGATAGAGGCCGTTACCATATCCAGATCTCCAACAGTATCTGTCTCAATGATGATAATGCCGGAGTCTGCTGCATTTTTCAAGGCCGAGGCAATCACCGTTGCCTGTGTGGGATCTATGATGATAGCATCCGGTCCAAGTGCTACCATATCTTCAATGGCCTGGGACTGAGAAGCCGCATCTGACGGATCCTCATTGTAAACGATGGTGGGCTCTGGGATTCCCAGCTCCTCACAGGCATCCATGCACCCGATTGCCAGCTGCTCCAACCAGGCATTCTTGCCTTTGATAGAATAGCAGATCTTAATCTCCGAAGGATCCTTGGCGGTAAAGCTGGTGCTTGCTTCTGACCCGGAATTACCACTGCCACTACTCGCAGTTTGAGCCTTGGACGTGCTTCCTGAACGGGAGGAATTGCCGGATTCACTGGATTCACCACACCCAATTACTGTCAATGCCATAGCCGATGTCAGAATCCATGCGATTGCTTTTTTCATTTTGCTCATACCTTTCTTTCTCCTTTTCTTATGACTTGTCTACTTGTTCTGTAACTAACCCCTTATTGCATCCCTTCACATAATTCCATTACGATTTCTACCCATCGGAAGAGTCTCTGGGGATCGTATTTGATCGTACTGACATCCTTAATGATGAGCTCCACATTGCAATCCCTGAGGATTTCCAGCTTTTCCTTCACATCCTTACGAACCATCTCTTCGTCGAAGGTGTCAAAGGCAAAGCAGGCGGGACTGGGCTTCAGAGAGACTACATAATCTCTTCCCAGCACCTCTGCCATATGTTCCGTCTTAGTCCAGGGACTGCAGGAAACTTTTCTCAGAGATTTCACCTTTTTCAGGATGTCCATCTTGTGGTCCAGCCGTTCGCAGCAGCCATAATAACTCAAGGCATGTCGCTCCAGCCATTCCATCTCGTACTGCATACAGAATTCCTCCTGCATAGCCGGGGAGACGGAGGTAAAAAACTGGCTGGCACAGGATCCCCACATTTCATTACAGTGCATGCCATTGGCTCGTCCTCTTCCCAATTTGGCAGAATATCCATAGGCGCCGGAACCTACCCTATAATTTTTGTTATTGGTTCCCAGGGCTCCCAGCTTCTCATACTGATCAAGTGCCACCAGATAGGCATCTGTCAGCCGTTTCATGGACGCATGCACCAGCTCCGGATCCATATAAAGATTATCCAACAGCTCGCTGGTCCCCATATACATGACAACATCGTCTATGGGAGCATACCAGAAGCCATTCACTCCCTTGATCTCCACCGGCATAATGTCATAGAAGATATCGCAGTAGGCTTCGTAGGTTTTCTGGGTTTTCTCCCGATCCACGGTAACTACCGGGTCCTTGATCTTCTCCAGATCGCTTTCCTCCCGGATGACCGGAATAAATTCATGTCCCACGATATTGTTGCCTGCATCCGTGACAGCTGTTTTCTCCTCAATTTGCAAACCAGTCCCCGAATTATGGATGATCATAGGAGAATAGAAAACCGGTTCCAACACCATATCGGCTGCCATATGACGCCACAGATAGATGTGTCTCCTCAATTCCGTTTCAATCCTCTGTGTAAATGGCGTGGAGGTTTTGAGGGTCAGTTCATCACCCATGTTCATCTCGTGCCATGGGAGCTCATTGTGATACAAAAGTGGGCGAACACGTTCCAGATCATTCAGCTTCTCCCATAGATGAGCCTTTTCCTCCTGGATGGGTAAGGTCGCATACTCCATATATTGAACTGCAAGCTCACGGAGTATCTTTTTATCCTCCTTGTCATATACGACAGGAAGGTACAGGTAAACAGCATCATCTGAAATGGCAGTTCCCGGAGAATCGAAGCCTTCGTGTGTAGACATATTGCCGGTAGCAATACCCTCTGTGTCGCATTTTTTTTCCAGGTTCATAGCAATCTTTTCACTCCTTCTCTTTCTTTTCTCTTGGTTGTTTCGTCATTTTGTCTTGTTTTTTCTGGTTTTATTATATCCGTTTTGTTGATTTTGACTCTAAATTTTTTAACCAAAAATCTTTCACATTCCGCTTTCAACTGTGAATTTTCATTTGTCTACTAAATTTTATGCTATCTCACTTTCCTCTTTACTCCAAAAAAAATTGACAGGGGAACCCATCACCGCTATGATGATAAGAAAGAAGCGTTTTGTCGATATAGAAAGACAGGGAAGAATATGGCAGCAAAAACAGACGTCCGTCCCCATGAATTATTTCAAAACTCCAAGCCCAAACTCATGCGAATAGGAACCATGAGCATCCACAGCACCACCCATCCCAGGCGTTTTCCCCACAGTCATATTTGTCTGGAGATCTTACTTTTCCTGGAGGGGCGCTGTGAATATACCCACAATGCTCGGAAATACTATCTTCCTCCGGGAACCATCGCCATATGCAACCGTGGTGCTTTCCATGCAGAGAATTTTCCTGACTCCGATGGTCGTTTTCTCACCCTGGGTGTTACCGGCCTGAGCCTTCCCGGACTGAGAAAGGATTATCTGATACCGCCAGATATCAGTCCAATTGTCAATGCGGGTGTGGATTTTCCAGATTTCTGTGCTTTGATCAGTGTTATGAAACATCTGCGAAAGAAAGGAACTGCCTACTCCAGAGAGTCTGTCCAGCATCTCTTGTGTACCTTTCTCCTGCAATTGTATGAGATGGCTATCGCACAGACTACGCCCTCCACGGCCGAAAAATATAAGTATTGGAGTCTGGGAAGACAGGCGAAAGAATTGATGGAACAGCATTATCAAGACGGAATAGAAATCGAGGAGGTAGCGCGAAGGCTCCACATATCCACTCCCTACCTGTCCCATATTTTCAAGAAGCAATTTCAGTATACAGCCATCCAATATCTTTCTCATCTGCGCATCGGGGAGGCACAAACCATCCTCACGGAAACTCAGATGCCCATCGCCGATATTGCCTACCAAATCGGTTACAACAGCGCCAACAATTTCTATATTGCCTTTAAGCGAATCACTGGTATCTCACCCAGTCAATACAGAGAGGTCTACCGGGATGCCAACCTGAAGATGATATAAAACAATATCAGATTCAAATGGAACAGGCGGACTACAAGGATGCCATCGTGGAAGCTATGCACAGAGGTACTAAGGGAAATATGGAAAGTGAGTCGGACGCAAAAAAGCGCCGGGTGGGTAAGTGACGAAGATCTTAGCTTCGTACTTAGCCCGTTCCCGGCGCAACTTCTTTGTGAAATTATCTCGTTTCAAGGGCAAAAAGGTATGATTTGGCCTTATTCCCCGAACACCTTCCAGGACAGCTCCTCCATATTCCCTTGATCGATGGCATAGAGCTCTATGTTCGTGCGCTCTTCCACCTCTTGCCCTGCATCTCTTTCCAACATAGGGGATGTCCTCCTTTTTAAGCTATCCTTGGTTACAGTGTCAAAAGCCTGAGCCCACGACATGCTCGCATGTCGGTGGGGGA
>CAVLCU010000025.1:0-21500 GCA_963661545.1 Lachnospiraceae bacterium
AGGCAATACTGTCCACACTGACCGTAAATACAATCACCGAAAGCCCTAGGCGAGCCGCCGCCAAGGCAGCCTCACAGCCTGCGTGCCCTGCACCGATTACTACAATATCATAGGATTCTTCTATGACAGCCATGATTTCTTCCCTCCTCAAGCACTTTGAATACCCCGACAGGCAGCCTCATAAACCCATTTTTGAAGACCCCGACAAACATCCCCACAGACTCTCTACTTGCCTGTACAGAACTTAGAAAATATCTCATTGACCAGGTCTTCTCCCAGGGATTCTCCCAGAATACTTCCCAGGGCCTGGTAGGCTCCTGTCAGGTCAATGGAGAAGAAATCCTCCGGGAGTCCCTCCTCTATGCTCTCTTCCACCAAGCACAGGCTTTCCCTGGCCATTTCCAGAGCCTTTTTATGACGCAGGTTGGTAATATAGACCTCATCATTGAAGGAAATCTCTCCCTGAAAAAACATCTCCCGGATGGCAGACTGCAGTTCCTCCAGCCCTTTTTTCTCCTTAGCCGAGATGAATAGGATGGGAAAATGAGTTTTCTTCTTCATCCCTTCTATCTCCTCCGGGGAAATTTCCTGATCCAGATCCTTTTTATTCAGGAGAAGGATTCCCTTTTTCCCTGCTATCAGCTCCTGAATCTGCCGGTCATTCTCATCCAAGGGCACGGATCCGTCCGCCACATAGAGGATAAGATCCGCATCCCTTGCATGCTGCCTTGCCCTCTCTATTCCCATCCGCTCGATCTGGTCTGACGCCTCCCGAATCCCTGCTGTATCCAGAATGCGAAGGGTCATACCCTGCAGACAGACCATTTCCTCCACCACATCCCGGGTGGTTCCGGCAATGTCCGTCACAATGGCCTTGTCCTCTCCCACCAGGAGGTTCAACAGGGAAGACTTTCCGGCATTGGGCTTGCCCAGGATCACCGTCTTGATCCCCTCCTGCATCCATTTTCCCTGGTCTGCCGTGGCCAAAAGCTTTTCGATCTCTTTCTTTTCCTCCTGGACTACTTTTTCCAGGGAATCCCCATATCCCTCCAGGCTCACATGCTCGGGATCGTCCAGGGCGGATTCGATATAAGCCACTTCATGAAGAAGGATCCGGCGAATCTTCTGGATTTTCTCTGTCACAGAGCCCCGCAGCTGACCTAAGGAGCTTGCCAGGGCAGACTCATTTTTAGCGGAAATGATATCCATCACGGCTTCCGCCTGAGACAGATCGATCCTTCCATTGAGAAAAGCCCTTTTGGTGAATTCCCCCGGTTCCCCGGGACGCGCCCCCTGGTTCACCACAGCCTCCAGCACCTTTCTGACCGCCACCAGGCCTCCGTGGCAATCAATCTCCACCGTATCTTCCCCGGTATAGGAGTGGGGAGCCCGCATCAGCATCACCAGAACCTCATCGATGGTTTTCCCCTTTTCCTCGATAAATCCATAATGGATGGTATTGGCCTTCTGGTCCGCCAGACGCTTTCCTTTTTTCCCCCTATAGATACGGTCAGCGATGGCAAAGGCCTCCTTGCCACTGATCCTCACAATCCCAATCCCGGAGGGACTCATAGCCGTTGCAATTGCGGCAATGGTATCCTCATAATAATCCGTCATATTCCTACTCCCAGGAATGAAAAAGAGTGTGGGGAGGGTCTTACCCCTGTCCCCACACCCAAACCATTTTTATCTTTTGTAGGTCACCACCACATGTCGATAGGGCTCATTGCCCTCGCTATGGGTCTCCACATACCGATTGGCCTGCAAAGCAGAGTGGATAATTCTTCTCTCATAAGGATTCATGGGTTCCAGAGATACGGACTTCCTGCTTCTCTTCACCTTGAAGGCAATATTCTTGGCCAGATTCTCCAGGGTATCCTTTCTTCTCTTCCTATAATCCTCTGTATCCAGCTTGACCCTTACGTAGCCTTCCAGGTCCTTGTTGACCACCAGACTGGTCAGATATTGCAGGGAATCCAGGGTCTGTCCCCTTTTTCCGATGAGGATTCCCATATCTTCTCCTTCAAAGTCAATATTGAGACATCCCTCTTCCTTCTGGTAGTCCATGCTGATATTTACCGGAAGCTCCATGGCATGGAAGACTCCCTCCAGAAATCGCAGGGCCGAGGCCTTCATGACCCCAATCTCCTCTTCCGTCCTCTTTGGAATGACCACTTCCTTAACTTCCTCGACAGGAGGCAGATCCTTCTTGCCATTCTTCTTAGATTTCTTCCTGTCCTCATACCTGCCGGAATCTGCTTTCTTCTCCCAGCTTTTTTCCTCTTCTTTCCCTTCTTGAGCGGCTGCTTTTGCTGCTTTTGCTTCCGCCTGGTCTTCCCGGATCTCTTTGGTGGTCTCTTCCGGAATGATTTCTTCCTCTGGCTCTTCCTTCTTCCTGGCCTTTATCACGGCAGGCTTGCTTCCGAAGCCTAAGAAGCCGGAACTTCCTTCGCTGACTACCTGAACATCAAGGCGATCACTGGATACTCCAATTTCGATACAGGCTTTTGTAATTGCTTCATCTACGGTCTTTGCAGATACTTCTATAACATCCATATGGCAGCCCCCTATCTTCATTTCTTCCTCTTGTTCTTCTCATCAAATTGCCTTACCATGTTGGCCTTGGCTGTAATACTGTCCGGTCTGGCATTGGCAGCATTCTGATAATAATCCGGAGTATCACTGTCATTGACGGTCTTCCCATACCGCTCCGGTTCCCTGATCTTCTTCACATTGGTCCGGGCCTGCTGGGTAATCTTTGACTCCGGAAGGCCCTTCTTAGCCCGTTTCCTGGCCCTCTTCTCCTGGCTCTTGCGAATCAGCTCCTCCGTATCCATACCGGCGATCTTTCGATTGATGATCACCTGCTGAATACAGCGGATGAGAGCACCGGCGATCCAGTAGATACCGATACCCATGGAAAATGAGATACACATGAAGGCGGAGAAAACAGGCATGATGGTATTCATGGTCTTCATGGAGTTTTGCATACCATCCTGACCATTGGTAGACTGCTGGGGCATCAGCTTATAATTCAGCCACTGGGTAAACCAGGCAAGAACAGGAACCATCACAGCCACGATGACCAGCAGCCAGGCACCGGTCTTAATGCCGCTGGTAATTACATCCCAGGGAGATTCTGATATATTGATACCGGCAAACATATTCACCCGCTGGGACTGGGCCGCAGCCTGACTGATCTGGGTCTTCAGATCCGACAGCTGGCTTAATTCTCCTAACTTCTCCCATTGAGCCGGTTTCAGTAGATATAAGAAATCAATCAAACCCTTATGGAGACTTTCTCCCGTACCATCTACAACGGCACGTATTTTATTATCGGATACAAATTGGGTAACTGCACTGAGCTTGTCGGAAGAAGCCAGCTCCGTGGCCAGACCACTGAAAATATTTGCTACCTTGGTAACATAACCGGGAATCTTGTAAATAACCTGATAAAGAGCAAAGAGAAGAGGCAGCTGGATCAAAAGGGGAAGACAGCTTCCCGTGGGGGATACCCCATACTTGTCATAGAGAGCCATGGTCTCCTCTTGCATCTTCATCTGAGAAGCCTGATCTCTCTTGCCTTGATACTTCTTCTGGATCTTCTGCATCTCAGGCTGAACCACGCTCATCATCTTGGACATCTTTTGCTGGTTGATCTGCAGGGGAGTCATCAAAACATATACGATAATGGTATAAAGGATGATGGCTAAACCAATATTGGGGATTCCAATGGCATCCAGCATGGTATAGATTCCGTTCATGATCCATCCCAGCAGCTGTGCAATCCAGCCAATTACCGGCGTGGTTGATTTACTCAGTAAAATTTCCAACTTATTCTCCTCCTCGGATTCCTATTGTGAGCCTACGGCACTGGGTCATAACCCCCTTTGGAAAAGGGATTACATCGCAGAATTCTCCAGACGGCCAGCAGACTTCCCTTAAGGGCGCCGTATTTTTCAATGGCCTCCAGGCCATATTGAGAACATGTAGGGGTGTAAGGACATCTCATGGTCTTCAACGGCGACAAATACTTTTGATAAAAACGAATCATTTTAATTAATATTGTTTTCATCCTTTTTCTCCACAATCTGATGCAGCCTGCCCAAATGGTAAATTGCACCCTCGATCTCATGGTAGGTGCAGTCCTTAGCATTTACCCTGACAATGATCACCACATCATATCCTGCATGGAACAAATCCTCCTGCAGACGGTATCCTTCCCTCACCAGTCTGGTCAGATGATGTCTGACCACGCTGTTGCCCACCTTCTTGCTTACAGAGATTCCAATCCTGTTTTTTGGAAGGTCATTCTTTCTCACATACATAACCAAATACTTATTAGCGAGGGACTTCCCCTTACGGTATACCTGTTGAAACTCTCGATTCTTTCTCAAACTTTCAGAAAACTTCATACTCATCTTCCAGGACCGCTTCTGCAGCAGTCTCCCCAGATAGAAGAAAAGACCACAGAAACTGCGGCCTTAGGTTGTATCAGCTTATGCTGACAATCTTTTTCTACCCTTTAATCTTCTGGCAGCTAAAACTTTTCTTCCACCCTTTGTGCTCATTCTCGCTCTGAAACCATGAACCTTAGATCTCTGTCTTTTCTTAGGCTGAAATGTCATTTTCATAGATAAGGCACCTCCTTTATTGATACTCCCCACAAAAACCGCCGATGATCCGGCGCTCCCTGTGAAAACAGCTTATTCTATGTATGCTGAGAAAACACCATTTCAATTATATGCAGAAATGAGGTACCCGTCAAGTATAAAAAATCTTATTTTTCACAATCCACTTATCCACAATTTTTTTATCCACTTTTTAGTTGACGTAATCTTATCCACATTTTGTGGATAACTTGTGGATAACTCTCCCTTTTTCTGTGTATAGCCCATCCTGACCCATCCAATTATCCCCATTTTTCCTGGATTCTAACATGTGAGTAATCCTTCTTCACTTATACACAAAAAAAAATTTCTATCCACAACCTTCCTTTCCTTATCCACCAAAAACTATTCTTTATTCACCGCTTATCCACAGAAATAGAATGAAGAATAGAATGAAGAAAGGATTGATTAATTTTTTCTTTTATTATAAGATAGAAAAGGATAATTAGGATTTATAAGCAGAGGTAAAAAATGGACGTAATTACTGAAAAATGGGATACCATTCTTGAACATGTCAGGGAGGAGCATGCCCTAAGTGATGTTTCTTACAAGACCTGGATCAAGCCCCTAAGGATACATAAAGCAGAAAATAATACCGTCAATATCCTGGTTCCGGGCGGTTCGGTGGCTTTGGATATCGTGAACCGCAAGTTTTCCCTGCCGATTAAGGTGGCCATCGAAGAGATCACAGGCCTGGATTGTCAGGTTCAATTTATTCTCCCGGAGGAAGCAGAGAATTCCTCCAAGGCTCCTTCGGCCCCGGCGGCGGGTGCAGTGGCCGGATTGAATCCTCGATATACCTTCGATTCCTTTGTGGTAGGCAGCAATAATAAGTTTGCCCATGCGGCTTCCCTGGCAGTAGCGGAATCTCCCGGCGATGTCTACAATCCTCTTTTTCTGTATGGAGGGGTAGGTTTGGGGAAAACCCATCTGATGCATTCCATCGCCCATTTTATCATAGAGCACCGGCCCGACGTGAAGATTCTCTACGTCACCAGTGAGGAGTTTACCAACGAGGTGATTGAAGCCATCCGAAGCGGTAACAGCTCCGTCCTGACCAAGTTTCGAGACAAATACCGGAATATTGATGTTCTGCTCATCGACGATGTGCAATTTATTATAGGAAAGGAATCCACTCAGGAGGAGTTTTTCCATACCTTTAATGCCTTGCATGCAGCCAGAAAGCAGATCATTCTTTCTTCGGATCGTCCCCCTAAGGATATGGATATTTTGGAGGAAAGGATCCGTTCCCGTTTTGAATGGGGCCTGATGGCGGATATCCAAAGGCCGGATTACGAGACGCGAATGGCTATTTTGCGCAAGAAGCAGGAGTCCGATGGTTATGACGTGGGCAATGATGTCATTGAATATATTGCCCAGAATGTGAAGTCCAATATCCGAGAGCTGGAAGGTTCCCTCAATAAGGTTATTGCCCTGGCCAACCTGGAGAAGAAGAAGATTAACCTGGAGCTGGCAGAGAAGGCTTTGATTGATATCATTTCTCCCAGGGAGAAGAAGACCATTACCCCGGAATATATCGTAGATATCGTTGCGGAACACTTTGATATCACCGCCGAAGATATCCGGGGATCCAAAAGAAGCAATAAGATTGCCTTTCCCCGCCAGATTGCCATGTATCTGTGCCGGGAGATGACCAATGTCAGACTGGAAGCCATCGGTCAATACTTATGCAAGGACCATACCACCATCATGTACGGAAGTAATAAGATAGAGGCAGAGCTGGAACATTCCGACAGCCTGAAGAATACCATCTCCATATTGAAGAAAAAGATCAATCCCTCCTCCTGATTTATCCACATTTTCTTGTGGATAGTCTGTGAGTTCCTTGTGGATATTCTGCATAAGAAAGTTATCTACATCTTATGAACATGCTTTCCAAGCCTTATCCACCTACTTATTCGGTGCTTTTTTTCTTTGATTGACGGGAAGAAAAGGGGTTTTCCACTTTTTCACACCTATGAAGAAGGTTACTAAGGATTTTTTCTTCTTTTCTTTCTTTTCAGGCGCTTGCCCCAGAAAGGAGTTTTCCACCATGAAGCTTGTTTTTTCCAAGCCCGATCTTTTGAAGAGCGTCAATATCGTCCTGAAGGCCGTATCCGCCAGGACCACCATGCCCATTCTCGAATGCATTTTGATTGACGCATCTACCAACCAGATTAAGTTTACCGCCAATGATATGGAATTGGGGATTGAAACTATTGCCCAGGGTATCATCATCCAGAAGGGCATCATTGCCCTGGATGCCAAAATTTTGTCTGAGATTGTCAGGAGACTGCCGGACAACGATGTGATCATCGAGACGGATGAGGATCTGGTAGCCACCATTACCTGCGAAAAGGCCAGGTTTCAGATTCCCGGGAAAGAGGGAGAAGAATTCGCCCGCCTTCCCTTGATTGCCAGAAATGAATGCATCAGCCTCTCTCAATTCACCCTGAAGGAGATGATTCGACAAACGATTTTCTCCATCGCCCCCAATGAAAATAACAAGCTGATGACCGGTGAGCTGATGGAGTTAAAAAATAATACCCTGAAGGTGGTGTCTCTGGACGGACATCGGATTGCCATTCGCTCTCTTCGGATGGAAGGTACTTATCCGGATCGGAAGGTGATCGTTCCCGGCAAGACCTTGAATGAGATCAGTAAAATCCTGTCCGGTGAGATCAATGACCGGGTATCCATCTATTTTTCGGAAAATCATATCTTGTTCGAATTTGATCAAACCCTGGTGGTATCCCGTTTGATTGAGGGAGAATACTTCCGGGTAGATCAGATGCTGTCCAGCGATTATGAGACCAAGGTCATCATTCACAAGAGGGAATTCTTAAGCTGTATCGACCGTGCCACCCTGCTGATGAAGGAGTCGGAGAAGAAGCCTGTCATCATCAGCATAGAGGATGGGCGGATGGAGCTTGGGGTAGATACCTCCATGGGCTCTATGAAGGAGGACATTGACATTGTCAAATCAGGAAAGGATATTCGTATCGGCTTTAATCCCAGATTTCTCATGGATGCCTTGAAGGTGATTGATGATGAAGAGGTGACCATCTATCTGGTCAATCCCAAAGCCCCCTGCTTCATCAAGGATGAGGAGGAGAATTATATCTACCTGATTCTTCCGGTCAATATCAATTCTGCACGTTCCTAAGAAAGGGAGGCAATCGTGGATAGCATTGAGATCAAAGATGAGTTTATTAAGCTGGGTCAGGCCATGAAGCTGGCAGGCTTGGTGGAGGAGGGAGCCCAGGCAAAGTTCCTGATACAGGAAGGACTTGTGAAGGTAAACGGAGAGACCGACACCCACAGGGGGAAAAAGCTCTACAAGGGGGATACCTTCTCCTATCAGGGAAAAGAGATCCAGGTCCTATGAGGACTCCCACCGACAGCCGGTGAAAGACCTGTTTGAAAAACTATGTATATAACATCCTTGGAATTAAAAAATTTCAGAAATTACCCTTCTCTTGCCATTTCCTTTGACCAGGGAACCAATCTTTTCTACGGTGACAATGCCCAGGGAAAGACCAATATTCTGGAGGCTATCTACCTGTGCGGTACTACCAAGTCCCACAGGGGAAGTAAGGATCAGGAAATCATCCGCTTCCGGGAGGAAGAAGCCCATATCCGACTGCTTTTGAAGAAGAAGGGAATGAGCCATCGGATCGATATGCATCTGAAGAAACATAAGGCCAAGGGAATAGCCATTGACGGAATCCCCATTCGCAGGGCATCCCAGCTTTTGGGAACGGTAAACCTGATTTTCTTCTCTCCGGAAGATTTGCAGATGGTGAAAAACGGTCCTTTGGAGCGAAGAAGGTTCATGGACAGCGAACTTTGTCAGCTAAGTCAATATTATCTGGACCGCCTGGTCCAGTATAATCGGGTTCTTCACCAAAGAAATAAGCTTTTGAAGGACATGGGGACTTCCCATTCCCTGAGAGATACCCTGGAGGTATGGGATGAACAGCTGATCGCCTATGGTTCCGGCCTCATTCAGGAGAGAGACCATTTTCTGCAGCAAATGAATGCTATCCTAAGGGAGATACATGGGAATCTAACCGGGGGAAAAGAGGAGATTCACCTGGTCTATGAGCCCAGTGTGAGAGAAGAGGATTTTGCCAGGCAGCTTTCCTTGAATCGGGACAGGGACTTGAGGATGGGTCTCTCCTCCACCGGTCCCCACCGGGATGATTTCTGCATCCGGGTCAACGGGATGGATATCCGGCGTTTTGGATCCCAAGGCCAGCAAAGAAGCGCTGCTTTGTCTTTGAAATTATCGGAAATCGATCTGGTAAAGAGGATGACGGGTGACCAGCCCGTTCTTCTTTTGGATGATGTCATGTCTGAGCTGGACAGCAGCAGGCAAACTTATCTCTTACAAAATATCAGTCAGATACAGACATTCATTACCTGTACCGGTATGGATGAATTCATGCGCAATCATTTTCAGATCAATCAGGTATTTGAGATTGTGGAAGGAAGGGTGCGACAGCAAGGGTTTGGGGGTCAGACTACCTGAGCCAGGATCAGGAGGAATATATGAGTACAGAAGAAACAGCCGTAAATCAAGAATATGGAGCAGATCAGATCCAGATTCTGGAGGGATTGGAGGCGGTCAGAAAACGTCCCGGCATGTATATCGGATCTACCTCCAGCCGGGGACTTCACCACCTGGTCTATGAGATTGTGGATAATGCTGTGGACGAGGCCCTGGCAGGTTATTGCAAAAATATTGATATTACCATCAATCCGGATAATTCTATTACCGTCATTGACGACGGAAGAGGGATTCCGGTAGGAATCAACCACAAGGCAGGCATTCCGGCTGTAGAGGTGGTATTTACCATTCTCCATGCGGGAGGCAAGTTCGGCGGCGGGGGATATAAGGTTTCCGGAGGTCTTCACGGGGTGGGAGCTTCTGTGGTCAATGCTCTTTCCACCTGGCTGGAGGTGACCATTTACCATGAGGGAAAGGTCTATCGCCAGAGATATGAGAAGGGAAAGGCGGTCTATCAGCTGAAGGTGATCGGAAGCTGTGATAAGGATAAGACCGGTACCATGGTAACCTTCCTGCCGGATGATAGCATTTTTGAGGAAACCATTTTTGATTACGATATCCTGAAAACCAGAATCCGGGAGACAGCCTTTCTGACCCGGGGTCTGCATATTGTTCTTCGGGATATGAGGGAAGAAAGCAAGATAGAGAAGACCTTCTGCTATGAGGGTGGCATCAAGGAATTCGTGCAATATCTGAACAAGAGCAAAACCCCCCTCTATGAGGATATTATCTACTGTGAAGGACTGCAAAATGGGGTCATGGTGGAGGTTGCCCTCCAGCATAATGACTCCTTTACGGAGAATACCTACGGATTTGTCAACAATATCAACACGCCGGAGGGGGGCACCCATATCGTGGGCTTCCGCAATGCCCTTACCAAGACCTTCAACGATTATGGAAGAAAGAATAAGATTCTCAAGGACAGCGAACCCAACCTAAGCGGGGAAGATATCCGGGAGGGTTTGACTGCTATCGTCAGCGTCAAGATTGAAGATCCCCAATTTGAGGGACAGACCAAGCAGAAGCTGGGCAACAGCGAGGCCAGAGGAGCGGTGGATAATATTCTCAGCAGTCAGCTGGAGATTTATCTGGAGCAGAATCCTTCTGTAGCCAAGATTATCATTGAAAAGTCTGTTCTTTCCCAGAGAGCCAGGGAGGCAGCCAGGAAGGCCAGAGATCTGACCAGGAGAAAGTCTGCCCTGGATGGCATGTCCCTGCCGGGCAAGCTGGCAGATTGCACAGACAAGAATCCGGAACATTGCGAGATCTATATCGTAGAGGGGGATTCCGCCGGGGGATCTGCCAAGTCTGCCAGAAGCAGGGCTACCCAGGCTATCCTGCCCTTAAGAGGCAAGATCCTGAACGTGGAGAAGGCCCGTCTGGATAAAATCTATGGCAATGCAGAGATCAAGGCTATGATTACCGCCTTCGGCACAGGAATCCATGAGGATTTTGATATCAGCAAGCTGCGCTATAACAAGATTATCATCATGACCGATGCCGATGTGGACGGGGCTCATATTGCTACCCTGATGCTCACCTTCCTCTATCGCTTCATGCCGGAGCTGATTAAGCAGGGACATGTCTATCTGGCAAAACCTCCCCTGTACAAGGTGGAGAGGAATAAAAAGGTTTGGTATGCCTATAATGACGAGGAGCTGGACCGGATCCTGGCAGAGATAGGCCGGGACAATAATAATAAAATTCAACGCTATAAGGGTCTGGGAGAGATGGATGCGGACCAGCTGTGGGAAACCACCATGGATCCTGCCAGAAGAATCCTCCTTCGGGTCACCATGGACGAAGAAACCTCTTCCGAGGTAGATCTGACCTTTACCACCCTGATGGGTGATAAGGTGGAACCCAGAAGAGAATTTATAGAAGCCCGTGCCAAGGACGTGAAGAACCTGGATATCTAAGAGGGAAGAGGAAAGGGAAGGACAGACATGGAAGATACGATATTTGATAAGATTCAGGACGTGGACCTGAAGAAGAAGATGGAGGATTCCTACATCGATTATGCCATGAGTGTAATTGCCTCCCGGGCGCTTCCGGATATCAGAGATGGTCTGAAGCCGGTACAGAGAAGGATCCTCTTCTCCATGATTGAGCTGAACAATGGTCCCGACAAGCCCCACAGAAAATGTGCCCGTATCGTGGGTGATACCATGGGTAAATATCATCCCCACGGAGACAGCTCCATCTACGGAGCCCTGGTCAATATGGCTCAGGATTGGTCTACCCGCTATCCTCTGGTGGATGGTCATGGGAATTTCGGATCCGTGGATGGAGATGGGGCTGCCGCCATGCGGTATACGGAAGCCCGTCTCAGCAAAATTTCCATGGAAATGCTGGCGGATATTAATAAAAATACCGTAGATTTTGCCCCCAACTTCGATGATACAGAGAAGGAGCCCATGGTGCTGCCCTCCCGCTATCCCAACCTTCTGGTCAATGGAACCTCCGGTATCGCTGTGGGTATGGCTACCAATATTCCTCCCCATAATCTGAGGGAGATTATCGGGGCAGTGGTGAAGATCATAGACAATATCATAGATTTTGACAGTGAAACCACCCTGGAGGAGATTCTCAAGATCGTCAAGGGGCCGGATTTCCCCACCGGGGCCGAGATTTTGGGTACCCGGGGGATTGAGGAGGCCTATCGCACCGGAAGGGGCAAGATTCGGGTCAGAGCCATTACCAACATCGAGACCCTGGCCAATGGTAAGAGTCAGATTATCGTCACAGAGCTTCCCTACCTGGTCAATAAGGCTCGTTTAATTGAGAAAATGGCTGAGCTGGTCAAGGAGAAGAAGATTGATGGTATTACTGCCATCAACGACCACTCCAACCGGGAGGGGATGAGGATCTGTATTGAGCTGAGAAGGGATGCCAATGCCAATGTTATCTTAAATCAGCTCTATAAGCATACCCAGCTGCAGGATACCTTCGGCGTGATTATGCTGGCTCTGGTGGAGAACCAGCCTAAGATTCTCAATCTCCTGGATATGCTCAAATACTATCTGGCTCACCAGGAGGATGTGGTTACCCGCAGAACCAGATATGATCTGAATAAGGCGGAGGAGAGAGCCCATATTTTACAGGGCTTGCTGAAGGCTTTGGATCATATCGACCAGATCATCAAGATTATCCGGGCTTCTGCCAATGCCCAAGAGGCCAAAGATAATCTGATCCGGGAGTTTGATTTCTCGGATCCCCAGGCTCAGGCCATTGTAGATATGCGTTTGAGGGCTCTCACGGGTCTGGAAAGAGCCAAGCTGGAGAATGAATACCAGGAGCTGGAGGTAAAGATCCGGGAATATAAGGCTATTTTGTCAGACCGCAAGCTCCTGCTTCGGGTGATCCGGACAGAGATTCAGGCCATTTCCGACAAGTACGGAGATGACAGAAGAACCTCCATCGGCTTTGATGAGTATGATATTTCCATGGAGGATCTGATCCCCAAGGAAAATATGGTCATTACCATGACCAAGCTGGGTTATATTAAGAGAATGACGGTAGATAATTTCCGCAGCCAGAACCGGGGAGGTAAGGGGATTAAGGGGATGCAGACGCTGGAGGATGATTATATCGAAGAGCTCCTGATGACCACCACCCACCACTACCTGATGTTCTTTACCAACAAGGGCAAGGTCTACCGCCTCAAGGCCTATGAGATCCCGGAGGCCAGCCGGACCGCCAGGGGAACGGCCATTATCAACCTGCTTTCGCTGCAGCCTGAGGAGAAGATTACGGCTGTCATTCCCATTGAGCGTTATAAGAAGGGTCATTATCTCTTCATGGCTACCAAGAAGGGAGTGGTCAAAAAGACCCCCATCACGGATTATGAAAATGTCCGCAAGGTAGGTCTGGCGGCCATCGCCTTGAAGGATGAGGATGAATTGATAGAGGTGAAATTTACCGATAATACCAAGGATATCATCCTGGTGACCAGGTTCGGCCAGTGCATCCGCTTCAATGAGACCGATGTCCGCAGCACAGGAAGGATTTCCATGGGTGTCAGGGGAATCAATCTCATGGATCACGATGAGGTCATCGGCATGCAGCTCAATACCCAGGGAGATTACCTGCTGATCGTATCGGAGCATGGCATAGGCAAACGCACCTCCATCGGAGAATTCACGGTTCAGAATCGAGGCGGCAAGGGAGTCAAGTGCTATAAGATTACCGAAAAAACCGGCAATGTCGTAGGGGTGAAGGCAGTCAATGAGGACAATGAGGTCATGCTGATTACCACAGAAGGCATCATTATCCGGATTTCCTGCTCTGATATCTCCCTTTCCGGCAGGATTACCTCGGGCGTCAAGCTGATGAATGTGGGAGATAATATTTCCATTGCCAGCATAGCCAAGGTAAGGGAGAAGAAGGAAGAATCCCAGGGGGAGACTTCCGAACATGAGGTTACTAACAATTGAGAAGAATAAATGTGGATAAGATCAGGGAAAATGTCCGGGATATGTGCATAGAAGCCAATTATTCCCTCTCCCCGGACATGGCAGCCCGATTGGAGGAGGCGACCAGGAGGGAGGAATCTCCCCTGGGCAGGCAAATATTAGAGCAGCTGCAGGAGAATCTGCAGATTGCCAGAGAGGATCAGATTCCCATCTGTCAGGATACCGGTATGGCCATTGTATTTCTGGAGATTGGCCAGGAGGTATATTTGGAGGGCGGATCCCTGGAGGATGCGGTAAACGAAGGGGTTCGACAGGGTTATCGAGAGGGTTATCTAAGAAAATCCGTGGTAGGAGATCCCCTGATCCGGGAAAATACCAAGGATAATACACCGGCGGTGATTCATATGACTCTGGTGCCGGGAGATCAGGTGCAGATTACAGTGGCTCCCAAGGGCTTTGGCAGTGAAAATATGAGCAAGATCTACATGCTAAAGCCTGCAGACGGGATAGAAGGGGTCAAGAAGGCTATTTTGACGGCGGTCCGGGAGGCCGGCCCCAATGCCTGTCCGCCGGTGGTGGTGGGAGTGGGAATAGGGGGGACCTTCGAAAAGGCTGCCCTTATGGCCAAGAAGGCCTTGACCCGTCCTGCAGGAAGTCATTCGGATATTCCCTATGTAAAGGAGATGGAAGAAGAGCTTTTGGAGAAGATCAATCATCTGGGCATAGGACCCGGGGGTCTGGGGGGGAGGATAACCGCCTTGGCAGTTCATATTCTGACTTATCCTACCCATATTGCAGGACTTCCCGTAGCTGTCAATATGTGCTGCCATGTCAACCGTCATAGCAGCAGGGTCTTATAAGATTCCTGACGGCTGGATGCCGTCGCCGCCGGAAAAGGGAGGATAGTGATGGTGGAGAAGCGGATACAAGCTCCTCTTCTGGAGGAAGAGATTAGAGATTTGAAGGCTGGTGATTCTGTCTGGATCACCGGGACGGTTTATACGGCCAGGGATGCAGCTCACAAGAGAATGCAGGAGGCCTTGAACAGGGGAGAGAAGCTTCCCTTTGACCTGAAGGGAAATGTCATCTACTATATGGGACCTTCTCCGGCCAGAGAGGGTCGTCCCATTGGTTCCGCCGGTCCTACCACAGCCAGCCGCATGGACAAGTATGCTCCTGCCCTGCTGGATCTGGGTCTGAAAGGGATGATCGGCAAGGGAAAGCGTACCAGGGAGGTGCTGGATGCGGTAGTCCGCAACCAGGGAGTCTATTTTGCTGCAGTGGGAGGGGCGGGAGCCTTGCTTTCCAAAAGAATTATCAGCTCCCAGGTCATTGCCTATGAAGATCTGGGGACAGAGGCCATTCGTAAGCTGGAGGTGGAGAACTTTCCGGTTATTGTAGTTGCCGACAGATATGGAAACAACCTGTATGAAACAGCCATGGAAACCTACAAGAGGGAGGAAAAAGAATGAGAAAGGTGAGAAAAAGGCTGCGGAGCCTGTTTACAGCTGCCCTTGCCCTATCCTTGTGTATGGGAAGTATGAGCAGCCTGGCATATGCAGAACCCATGGATCAAAGTGAAGAAGCCACCATATCTTCCTCCATGGATTTGCAGGAGAATGTGGAAGAGGGTTCTTCTGTCAATTCCCAGGAGGCTATGGAGGACAGCTCCTCTGCCAATTTCCAGGAGGATGTGGAGGACAGCTCCTCTGCCAATTCTCAGGAAGATGTGGAGAACAGTTCCTCTGCCAATTCTCAGGAGGATGTGGAGGACAGCTCCTCTGCCAATCCCCAGGAGGATGTGGAAGAGGGTTCCTCTGCCAATCCTCAGGAGGAAGCCACAGAAAGTTCCTCATCCCATGACCAGGAGGAAATCTTGCCTGCCATAGAGGTGACGGGAGTATTTGGTTGTCATGTGGAGGATAACAATGGATCCTTGATCAGGGAATGGTATAACGAAAGCGATCAATGCTATTATATGTTCTTAACCAGGGCCTGCAATATCTCGGATCTTGTCCTTACCGTAGACGGCGTGATCGTATCAGCTTCCTCAAAGGGAGAAGTGGACAGAGAGACCAACCGTATCAAGGGAGCCTTTGCCTCCAGCGGGGACACCATCTCTATTACCGATGATTCTGACAATCTTTATACCGTGGTAGTCCTGCAATCGGATCTTCCCAGCGTCAGCATTAACCTGAATCAAACGGACCTGGATACGGTCCATAACAACAGTAAGGATATCAAGTATACAGGCAACTCCCTGGTCATCACGGACAGGGATGGTTCTTTGAATCTTTCTCAGGAAAATGTAGAATTAAAGGGAAGGGGCAATACAACCTGGGCCTTGTCCGATAAAAGGGCTTATCAGATTAAGTTTGATAAAAAACAAAAGGTGCTTGGCATGGCAAAGGCCAAAAAATGGGTCTTGCTGGCCAATGCATTTGATGATTCCCTGATGCGTAATTCCGTCGCTTTTGGCCTGGCAGACAGACTTGGCATGACCTTTGCGGCAGATTTCGAATATGTGGATCTGTGGGTCAATGGAGCCTACAGGGGCAATTATGTGATCGGGGAAAAGAATGAAATCAACAGCAGCAGGCTGGATCTGTCCGATCCGGAGGGTATCCTGGTGGAATATGATGATCTCTATTATGCGGGAGAAGATATTTGGTTTCAAATCGATGATACCGGAGAATATTTTGCAGTAAAAGAAACCGTCAGTGATAATACCGATGAGATCTATGCAGGGGTGGAATCCTTCCGGAAGACCTATCATGATTTTATCCAATACATCTGCAATACAGACCGATCTGCCATCACCATTGATGCATTGGGAAAGTATATCGATGTGGAATCAGTTGCCCAATACTATCTGGTTACAGAATATATGGCCAATTACGAGTCCTATTATACCAGCTACTACATGTATAAGGACGGAGAAGAGGATGTCATCCACTTCGGACCGGTCTGGGATTTTGACACCAGTCAGGGGGCTTATACCTTAGATTATTGTGCCTACATTACCTTAATCTACAGAAATCTGCTTCAAACACCTGCCTTTTCGGCTTATGTGAAGGATTATTATGATCAAAATGAGAATGCTTTTTCAGAGATAGAAAATGACATTGCTTCGATGAAGGAAGAGATCAGGACTTCTGCCTATATGAATTATATCAGATGGGATTGGCTGGGAAAGGAAAACCAAAAGCCTGCCGGTTTGCCCTTTGAGGCAAGCTTTGAGGAAGCGGTTCAGGCCTTGGCCGATTGGCATCAGGAGAGAATCCTTAGCTTCCAGCCCGCAAGGGTGGATTGGAAATGGTATATCGAGGATGGCAATTTAGTCTTTGATATCAAGGATGAAGGATATACCAACCTCCAGGCAGCCATCTGGCATAAGGAGGATATGTCTGATCTGAAGTGGATTACCGCAGGAAAATCCGGCCAGAACTGGATCGGTTCCAGAGCTTTAAGCGATCTGACAGAGAAGGGCATTTATAATATTCATATTTATGACTTTGACGCCTATGGGAATGTTTTCATCGCAGCTGCCATGTCGACTTATATAGACAATCAGATCAAGGCGGATATTTATGCAGAGCAAACATCGGATTTTCAGCTGACCTTGCGGGCGGAGAAGGCTTCCACCTGCACCAGTGTCAGATTTGCCGTATGGAGTGACGTCAATGGTCAGGATGATCTTATCTGGTACCAGGGTACCAGAGACCAGAATAAGAACTGGGTGGCGGATGTGGATCTGAAAAACCATTTTGGCAGCGGTTCCTATAGCATCCATGTATATTCCGGCAACCAATATATCGGCGGAAAAAAATGTCAGGTCAGTCTTCCCCAGGTAAGCCTGGAAGCGAACCGGCCCCAGGGAAGCAACTTTGTCACTGCTCTGATCGAAAATGCCAATAATTATCCGGAGATTAAGGTTGCTGTCTGGGGAGATACCAAGGGACAGAATGATTTGAAGTGGTATACCGCAGAAGGATATGATGGATCCTATTTAGCATCCATCGATTTGGCGAATCATAAGGAAACCGGATCCTATCATATGCATGTATATGGGATCAGAGGTTCCAGGTGGGAATATCTGTGTGCGACCAATTTTAACGTTGACCAGATCAACAAATCCCAGCTTCTTTGCACCTTGTCGGATTCCAACAGGGCTTTGGAGGTTTCCTACAGCTCCACCAGTCAGAGCTTTGATTCCATCCGGGCAGCTGTCTGGGGAGATAAAAATGGCCAAAATGATCTCCAATGGTACGATCTCAGTCAGGGCAAAGTAAGGGTAGATCTTGAAAATCACAAGGAAACAGGTACTTACAGACTGCATTTGTATGGGGTGAAAAACGGAAAGTACAGCTATATCACCGGCAGCACTTTCTCTGTCAATACCTTTTCATCCTCCAGGCTTACCATAGATCGATCCGGATCTTACCTGAAAGCAATTTGTGCCAATGCAGAGGATTATTCCAATGTCCGATTTGCTGTATGGAACAGCGATAACGGCCAGGATGACCTGGTATGGTACCAGGCAAAATATAGCAAGGGATCCTGGACCTATCAGGCAGACATGAGAAATCATAAGGGGGGCGGAAAGGTCTATGTGCACGCCTACGGAATGAAAAACGGGAAACTGGTATATATTGCAGGCGGGGACCTGGCTGCATAAGAAGAGAAAAAGTCAGCTGCGGGACCACTGACACGGTTCCGCAGCCAAAAATAAAAGAGACGAATCTATTGACAAATCAGAAGGATTTTCGTATAATAGAGAGCGTGTCGGAAATAATTTTTCATAGTTAGGCATTTGGAGAAGTACTCAAGTGGCTGAAGAGGCGCCCCTGCTAAGGGTGTAGGTCGTTTGCGCGGCGCGAGGGTTCAAATCCCTCCTTCTCCGTTTCAGCTCCCGTTACAGAGACGGGAGTTTTTTCATAAAGAGGAAAGAAGATAAGGTGTGCCCGGGTGACAGCATTCGGAAAACTGCCGAAGCGATGTATGAGAATACATTTGCTTCGGCTTTTTTATTGGTGGCAGCTGGGGGACCACTGCAGTAGGGGGCATGTTGGCCTATTCAAGGGAGGTGGAGCATATGTTTTTGATGATTGATAATTACGATTCCTTTGTTTATAACCTGGCTTCGTATTTTATGGAATGTGGAAAAGAGGTCCGGGTGGTTCGCAATGACCGAATAACAAGGGAGGAACTAAGAAAGTACCGATATTCCTGTCAGGAGGAGGGATTGGAAGGTTTGATTCTTTCTCCGGGACCGGGAAGGCCGGAGGAGGGAGGCATCTCCTGGACGGCTTTGGAGGAGCTGGAGGGATTCCTGCCCATTCTCGGGGTTTGCCTGGGACAGCAGATCATTGGTCAATACCACGGAGCCAGGGTCAGAAGGGGAAGGAAGGCCATGCATGGCAAGGTGACAAGAATCTACCACCGGGGAAGGGGATTATTCCATCATCTCCCGGATACCTACCAGGTAACCAGATATCATTCTCTGGTGGTAGAAAGGGAGGATTTTCCCTCCGATCTGCGCCTGGATGCTCTGTCTGAGGATGGAGCGGTTATGGCTATCAGTCATAGAAGGTTGCCGGTCTATGGGGTGCAATTTCATCCCGAGGCGGTTCTGACCCAGTATGGCCATAAATTAATAGAAAATTTTATCCACATCAGTCAGGAATGGAGAGAAGGCACATGGGAAGAAAAATACGCAGATTAGACCACTATTGCCCCCTGGCAAGGATTCATGGGATCCTGGGAAGCAGGGAGGAAAGCTCCGCCTTTTTGGATTCCTCCTTGCAGAATTCATACGGCCAATATTCTATCCTGGGCTGTCATCCCTATCTGCGTCTGGAGGAGACAGCCGGTATTTTTCAGGCAAATGGAAGAGTCCAGGACTGTGATCTCCTGCAATACCTGAAAGCATATCTGAAGGAGGCATATGAAGAGAATCCTACCAGCCTTCCTATGGCAGGAGGGGCTATCGGCTATCTGTCCTATGATTATGGCAGAACATTCGAGAATCTCCGGTCTTGTCATCCCAGGGACCTAAACATGCCGGATGCTCTCTTTCATTTTTATGATCTCTATCTGATCGAGGATTTGGAAAAAAGAGAGGTATGGATCTCTACGGGAGAAAAACTCCATACCCTGCAGGATTATCTGGGGGAGGTGGAACAGGTCATAAGATCCCTGCCTCTTTCCCCGGAAAGCTCCCCTTCAGCACAGGCCCCTGTTGGGATTCGTTCGGATTTCACAAGTCAGGATTACAAGAGAGCTATCGAAGAAATGGTGGAATATATTCGGGCAGGGGATATCTATATTGCCAATATGACCAGACAGATTCAGGTCAAAAGCAAGAGGGATCCCCTGGAAGTCTTCCAATACCTGCGAGCCCACAATCCTGCCCCCTTCGGAGCTTATCTCAAGGAAAAGGATTACCAGATTATCAGCGCCTCTCCGGAACGTTTTCTGCAGGTTCGGCAGGGTCATGTGGAGACTCGCCCCATTAAAGGAACCAGGAGAAGGGGTGATACAGAAGAAGAGGATCAGATGCTGCGCAGAGAGCTGGAGAATTCCCGGAAGGACCAAAGTGAGCTTTTGATGATCGTGGATCTGGAAAGGAATGACCTGAATCGGGTTTGCCGGCCCGGCAGCGTGGTGACCAAAGAATTATTCGTAACGGAGGCTTATGCCACGGTCTTTCATCTGGTATCCACCATAGAAGGGCACCTGAGGGAGAAAAAAGGGATCACAGATCTTCTGCAAGCTGCATTTCCGGGAGGTTCCATTACCGGAGCCCCCAAGATTCGGGCTATGGAGATCATTGACCAGCTGGAGCATAGCAGGAGGGGTCTCTATACCGGATCCATCGGTTATCTTTCTTTAGATGGGGACTGCGACTTGAATATTGTCATTCGAACTGCCATTTACCAGGAGGGAACCTATCACATAGGGGCCGGTGGGGGTATTACTGTGGAATCTCAGCCGGATTTTGAATATGAGGAGACCAGGCAAAAGGCCAAAGCAGTGATCGAGGCCATCGCAGGAGGCAAAATCAATGAATAGAAGAATAGAGGCAGACGATGGCTATTGGTTTGGCATGGGAGTCTTTGAAACCATCTGGATTTGGAGGGGTCAGGCCGTATTATTGGAGGAACACCTAAGGCGTATGGCCGGTGCCATCCAGGAACTTCATATTTTTTCTCTAGGAGATGCCAGGACCTGGATAGATGCCAGAAAAAAGGAGATTAGAGATTACCTCAGAGCTAATTATATAGAAAATGGAGCCCTTAAGCTGACCATTTCAGAAAGGAATCACATTCTTACCCTGCGGGAAAATACTTATCAGAAGGAACAATATCGAAAAGGGTTTTCCATCTGTTATTCCAAGATCCGCCGGAATGAGAACTCACCCTTCACCTATCATAAGACCCTGAATAACGGGGATAATCTTCTGGCGCGACGTCTGGCCCGCCAGGCCGGTTATGATGAAGCGATTTTCCTCAATAGCAAGGGGCAGATTACAGAAGGGACTCTCAGCAATATCTTCTTTATTAAGGGTAAAGAGATCCTGACTCCCCCCCTCTCCTGTGGTCTCTTAAATGGAATTATCCGGCAGAAAATCATCCAAACTCTGCCGGTGACGGAGAGAGTCATATACCCGGAGGAGGCAGAGCAATGCCAGAAAATCTTCCTGACCAATTCCCTGATGGGGATCATGCCGGTTGATTGTCGGGGCTTTCAAAGAAAAATAAAAAAATTTTGAAAAAGTGTTGACAACCCTGTTTGGGTATGGTAATATTAACAAGCTGTCGCACGGAACAACAGTGAGAC
>CAVLCU010000026.1:0-21093 GCA_963661545.1 Lachnospiraceae bacterium
ATTGTATGCCTGATTTTCTTTCCTTTGAATTCTTCAACGGCATCTACCGAAAAGATACAGAGCTTTTTCTCCGGAGAACCGCTTATCACTCGCAAGAGCCCCTCGTTCTCTCGGAAAATCCAACTTATCTGAAGGAATGTATAGTACAGTTAAAGAAACGACTGGCTGATTTTGATATGACCGCCATTCCCATATCCGTTGTGGCCTTCAACTCCACCATGTGGCAGAGAGATCCATCGAATGATACCATTTTCAAATCCTGCTATCTTTTTAAAAACATACTGGAAAACGAATCTTCCCTAAAAGAATTGGGTTATTGGACACTCAGTGATTTCATGGGGGAATTATTCGGAACAGAAGAAGTCTTTCACGGAGGTTATGGGCTGTTTACGCAAAACGGGATTCCCAAAAGCGGTTATTCAGCTTATTACCTTCTTCGACAATTAGGGAATCAAAGGGTCTTTCATGAGGATGGGATTACTATCACAAAGTCCTCCGATGAAGATGTGCAAATTTCTCTTTATAATTATCGCTATTTTGATACCCTAACCCGACAGCATATCTACGTCGAGGGCAGCAAAGAAAACAGATATACAGGTTTTCAGCAAGAAACAAGAAACGAATATGATATCGACCTCCAGCTTCCTCCCGGAGAATATCAAATTGATATCCAAATCATTTCCCGTTCCCGAGGATGCGGCAGTGCCTATGACACCTGGCTTTCCATGGGGGCTCCTGAACAGCTGGATGAATTTCAAAAGCAATACCTTTGCTCTATCAGTAAACCTTACTACAGCTATGAACGAAAAGAATTTCCCTCCGGCCAGGCTCATCTGACTTATAAAATTAATCCCCACGAGGTCTATGTCATTCGTTTCAAAAGGCTTCCTGGAGCCCCCTCTTAGAGAAGGTTCTCCAGGAAGCCCCACAGGAACTTCTAACGTTTCCCCGTCATAATATCCGCGGCGAATCGGCTCCTGGCCAATCCGGGATTGTCCAGCATGCCGATTCGCTCCCCCAATTCCAGGGCTGCCCGGTTGGCCCTGGTATAGGGTGTCCACAGCGGCAGGTCTGTACCCTTTGGCTTTCCACCCTTGGAAACTCCATCCTTAGCCTCCCCATTGGGATCTCCGTACTTGGCAAAGTTGCACCAATAGGTGGTCATGGCCTGAGCCAGTTCGTAGTCTATCCCCGCAAAGGGGCGGCTGCTGCGGTGCAGGGTATGGAAGACATACCACAATTCGGCGGAATGGAAGGCACCTGCGTCTCTTTCTCCCGGAAGATTGCGGTTGAAATAATAGAGCCAGGTGGGGGGAACCTTCTCCTTTTGAGCCTGGACATCCGCAAAGGCCAGCACACTGGGCTGGAGGAAGTCGTTTAATCCCCCCTCATCGATGGCCTTGTCCGGATCCTGGTCATAGCCTGTAACCTCCAGGAATTCTTCCTCATAATCTCCAAAAACTCTTTTGACCATCTGCAGGAAGGAGTCCCGGCTCTGACGGGGGCTGAAGCGATAGGCTCCGTTTTCGTGGGAGGTGGTTCCGATCATATAAGGTACCTTCTGAATGGCATTTCTCTCCACCGCTTCATAGGTTTTCATAGTCTGGGAATATCCATCGACACAGGGGAAGAAGAGCAGGTGATTCCCCTCAAAGGGAACCTGGGCTTCTACAATCTTTTCCCAGGGAAGCCTCCTGGCTTCTTCTATAGAGCTTACCTGCAGATAATCCAGGAAATCCCTGCCAATCTTCTCGCTTTCCTCATAGGTGGGAGTAGCCCCTATGTCAATCTTTTCGTTGTTGTATCCCCCGCCGCTTTGCATGATAGCGCCTGCGATATCCCCCTCAATCAGGGGGGAGGCAATCAGATGGGAGACACTTATGGCTCCTGCCGATTGGCCGAAAATGGTAATCCGATCCGGATCCCCCCCGAAGGCTCCGATATTTCTCCGAACCCACTTGAGAGCAGCGATCTGGTCCAGCAGTCCCCAGTTTCCTGACCTGCCATAGGCTGTCTCTTGGGACAGATCTGGATGGGCCAAAAAACCCAGGGCGCCCAGCCTGTATTCTATGGTAACCAGAATGACCCCCTGCTTAGCGAAGGCATCTCCATCCATCTCCACCTCATAGCTGTAGCCGCTTTGGAAGCCACCCCCATGAATCCAAAACAGGACAGGCAGATGAGCCTCTGTGTCCTTGGCCGGCGTCCAGATATTCAGGAAAAGACTGGCCTCGGACATGGGTTCCCGGTAAGTGTAGAATTCCTCCGCATAAAAGGGATGATTCTCCCTTGCCTGAGCTATGATGGGCCGGAAGGTATGAGCCTTTAAAACCCCTTCCCAGGGCTCCATCTCCTGGGGTGGTCTCCACCGCAGCTCTCCCACCGGGGGCTTGGCATAAGGGATGGATCGAAAAACTGTAACATCAGCAATGCCACTCCCCAGGCCGGAAACCAGTCCATATTCCGTTTTTGCAAGTCTCAATGCCATCTGCATCCTCTCCTCTCTCACTTCTTTATTGGATGGGCGGTTCTCCCTCCATCATCCCGATCCGATCCCCCAGCTCCATGGCAAAGGGGGCTTGACTGCTGAAGGCCTTCCAGAAGGGCAGATCCCCCAGGCCTTCCTCTTCTCCCTCAGCCCCATGGGCTGAATCGGATCCAGAGACTGCCTCTGCTCCATAGACTGCCTCTGCCCAAGAGACTGCTTCTAATCCATAGGATACCTCAGGTCCGTTGGGATCCCCTTTTTGGGCAAAGTGGGCCCAGTAGGCATTCATGGCATCGGTCAGCTCCAGATCCTCCGGGCAGATTTTCCGTTTCATGCGGTGGAGGGTGCGGAACATATAATTCATGTCCAGGGCATGCCAGGGACCCCTTCCCGGGATGGAACGACTAAACCAATAGAAGTAAATGGGGGGATGGTCCTCCTGGCTGGTCAATAGTCTGGCCAGATCCAGGGCAGGCTGCTGGAACTTGCGGCAGGTGGTTCGATATTCTTCCTCCCCCATCTCTCTGACCTGTGCCTGCTGGGCCTTGAAAAGACCTGCCTCTTGGCTGCAGCAGCCCATAAGGATAGGAACCCGGTTGTAGCTTCCATCTGCAAAGACCTGGTCGGTTTCCCTGGGGGTGAAATAGCCATCGATGCCGGGATGGAAGGCATCAGGCATGGCCTTCTTGATGGCAATGAAGTCCTCCCAGGGCAGGGCTCTGGCCTCTTCCAGGCTGGAGATACCCAGGCGGCGGAAGGCCTCGATTCCCTCCTGCTCCATCTCTTCCAGGGGCTTCTGCCAGCTCAGGCTGTCGGTCAGGTTGGCATTGTAGCCGGTGCCGCTCATGACAATGGCTCGGTGAAAGAGGCCCCGGGACAGGGGGGAGCAGAGATGGCGGAGGACGCTCATGCCCCCTGCGGATTCCCCGCAAATGGTAACATTGTCCGGGTCTCCCCCAAAGGCCTGGATATTGTCTCTCACCCAGGTCAAAGCCATGACCTGATCCAGCATGCCATAATTGCCGGAGGCTTGTTCTCCCCCTTCCTGGGTCAGGAGGGGATGGGACAGGAAGCCCAGCATGCCGGTGCGGTACTCTACCGCCACCAGGATAAGCCCATGGCGGCTGGCAAAAGCATCTCCGTCTGTTACCACATCATGGGCAAAATCCTCCACGAATCCCCCTCCGTGAATCCATACCAGAACCGGCAGCTTGTCCCGGGGGCTGTCCGCCGGGGTCCAGACATCCAGGTAGAGGCAATCCTCCTCCATGGGATCCTCCAGGCCATATCCGGCGAATTCCCGGAGGGTAAAGCTGTCCTTATCCCGGTTGGAAGGGGGTACCGGGCCAAAGGAATAGGCTTTATACTCTCCCTCCCAGGGTTGGCAGGGCTGGGGCGCCCGCCAGCGCAGATCCCCCACCGGGGGCTTAGCGAAGGGAATTCCCTTGAATACTGTCACAGTGGGAACTCCGCTGGGGAGTCCCCATACCAGGCCGCTGGTGATTTTCGCTTTTCTTAATGCCATCTTCTCCTTGTCTCCTTATCTCTTTGTTCTCCTTCTCCTGTCCCCCCTTCCCCATAAGTCTCCCCACCAGCACCGTACATAAGGCAGAGAGAGTGGCAACATAGAGCAGTGAGCATACGTAGTTATTAGTTATATCATAAAAACCGTGAAAAAGAAAGCTTGCAAAGGCTGTGCTGAGATTGGCAGCTGCCGTACATCGTCCCACCATCCGGGTATAGGACTCCCCATCCCCCATCAGCTTCCCTGCCATCAGGGGAATGGGCAGGGAGTAGATGCCTCCGATGATTCCGCTCAAGACAATCCCCGGAAGAGCCAGAGCCCGATTGCTTCCTCGATAAATTACGAAATAGAGGGAAGCCAGGATACACAGACTATACCAGAAGACCAGGATTTTCCCCATCTGCCTGCTTCTGTCGCAGAGCCGGCCGAAGATAAATTTCCCTACAATGTTAAAGAGGGACACCAGGCCAACCGCAGTACCTGTGGCAAAGAGCTGGGGAAAGCCTATATCCTGCAGCAAAACTGCTGTATTACTGTAGAGGCAGAGGGGTCCCAGGGAGAAAAGAGCGCTGATCAAAACTAAGGACCAGACCACTCCCCGACCCGGCTTTTGGCTTTCCCCTCCTCCAGGAAAACCCTGCCTCGCCGAAGGGGAAGGGAGCGATTTCCTCTCCTTAGCCGGATTTTCCAGGAAGAGGCGGGCAGATCCCAACTGGACCGCCGCCAACCTCCGCTACCTCTATAAGGAAGACCGCCTGGCCAATCCCCCCAGGTATGCAAGGGGCTTCACCCCTACTCCCATCCTTCCCCTTTGAAACCCATGGCATAAGGATCCGTCCTCTACTTGTGCCAGGTGGACAGACTCAGCTTGCACGCCCCCCTGAAGTATGTTACACTACTGCAAGAAATAAAGGTAAAGGACTCATCGTATTATGGCTGTAACGATTCAACAGATAGCAGAGCGGGCGGGGGTTTCCCGGGGAACCGTGGACCGGGCTTTGAATGACCGGGGGCGCATCAACCCCCAGGTACAGCAGAGGATCTGCCGGATTGCCGAGGAAATGGGATATGTAACCAAGTCGAAGAAGCAGGCTGCCCTGCATAAGCACCAGAAGATCGGGATCATCATCTTCCTCTCCCAGCGGGTATTTGCCAGCGAAATCATAAGGGGAGCCCTGCAGGCTCGGGAGGAGCTCCTGCAATGGGGGATTCAGATCCTGATCAAAGAAAGCGATTCCATGAATGAGCAGGAGCAGATTCAGGCCATTGATGAGCTTCTGGAGGAGAATATTACCGGGTTAGCCATTACCCCCATCGATTGTGCCCTGGTCCGGGCCAAGCTCAATCTGGTAACGGAGGCTTATGGCATCCCGGTAGTGACCGTGAATTCCGATATTATCGGCACCAAGCGCTGCTGCTTCGTAGGCATGGATAACCGTCTCAGCGGCCGATTGGCAGCCGGTCTCATGGGCATGCTCACCAGGGGAAGCGGTAATCTATTGATCATCACCGGGCACCTGACCAATTATGCCAACAACAACCGGGTAGACGGCTTTATGGAAGAGATTAAGCTCCGGTATCCGGAGCTTAAGATTGCGGGGGTGCATTGCACCTTTGATGATGAGGAAGAGGTGGAGGCGGTGGTCAAGAGCGCCCTGTTGGAGGCCAGCGGCATATCCGGGATTCTCACCGTATCCGCCGGCCAGGCCGGGGTTGCCTGTGCCTTCCAAAGGCTGGGACTGGAAAAAAGACCTTATGTCATCTTCTTTGACCAGACCCCCTGCACGGAGGAAGCCCTGCTGGCGGATACCGCAGACTTCGTAATCGAGCAAGGCTGCTTCTCCCAGGGCTATGAGGCCTCCTATATCCTGGCACGGATCCTGGTACAGGGACACCAGCCCTCCAGCGAATTCGCCTACACCCCCATTAATATCAAAACCAAATACAACCTCTAAGGGAAGGAAAGTCTCCTTCCCTTCTTATCTCTGTCCCAGATGTCCCGGCTTATAGAGGTGCCTGGGGATTCCGTCTACCATCACCGGGGATACATCTCCCTGGATCAGGGGACGGACATAGGTTACGAATTCATCGGTCACATAGGTTCCTTCCTCATTGACCCATTCTCTGGGCACCAGGCGTTCATCGTTGGCGATCTTGTGCACGTCCTTGACCTCGGTACCGCATTGGTAGGGATCGTCAGAGAGGCGGTTGAGGACCACCATCTTGCCGGAATCTCCCTCATCCGCCGCCTTGACTGCCGCACCTCCCACCTGATAAGCCTCCAGGATATCCACCCGGGAGCTGCAATGGGAAGCAGCCCTTTGCAGGGTGCTTAATTCGATGGCCCGGGTCTTGCAGCCGATTTCTCCGGCGATATAGCCTGCCAGATAAGCGGCGGTTCCGGTCAGCTGCTTATGGCCAAAGGCATCTACAAAGTCTGCCGTATGGCCCAGCTCACAGACATAACGGCCGTCCCCCAGACGGATTCCCTCGGATACAGCCACTACTACAGAGGTTTTCTGCTCCAGCAGCGCCCGGATCCGCTTCATGAAGTCATCCAGATCAAAGGTCAGCTCCGGCAGATAAATCATGTCGGGGCCCTGGCAATCCTCTCCCTTGGCCAGAGCTGCCGCTCCGGTGAGCCATCCCGCATTTCTCCCCATAATTTCTACAATGGTCACCAGACCATTCTTATATTCCAGGCAGAAGCTGTCCCGGATAATCTCCTTGACAGAGGTGCCGATATATTTGGCAGCACTGCCAAAGCCGGGGGTATGGTCTGTCAGGGCAAGATCATTGTCAATGGTCTTGGGACAGCCGATAAACTTCTGGGAATGGCCCTTCACGATGGCATAATCCGACAGCTTCTTGATGGTATCCATGGAATCATTGCCCCCGATATAGATAAAGGCCTCAATCTCCAGCTTATTCAATATGTCAAAGATCTTGTCGTAGAGGGCCATATTCTCATGGATCTCCGGAAGCTTATAGCGGCAGGACCCCAGGTAAGCCGCCGGGGTCCGCTTCAGCAGCTCCGCATCCAGCTCATTGGTAATATGCTCCGACAGGTCGATATAGCGCTCCTCCAGGAGTCCCTGAATCCCGTGCAGCATTCCGAATACCTTCTTTGCCCCTCTATCCTTGGCGGTACGGTATACCCCCGCCAGGCTTGAATTAATGGCCGCCGTCGGGCCTCCCGACTGTCCTACGATCACATTTCCCTTCATGTTCAATACCTCCACTGAACCCTTGTATTAAGAAATCAAACTTGCTTACACGGATTGTTCCGTGCTGCGCACTCCCACAATCCGCCCAAACCCTATATTAATGCAAGAAGGCAAGACTGTCCAGTCATTTTGTACAATACATCCCCCTTTTCCTATAATTTTGCACAAACAAACCCTTTTAACTTGATTTTATTTTGGATGCCTTATATAATAAACGAATGCGAGGAGGGAAAGCAAGACGGGATGAAGCCTCCAGGCTGCACGCTGTTTGGCACCACCACGCAGGAAAGGATGGATCCTATGAATAAGAAATTAACTGTGCAAGAATATATCTATGTGGCCAGCATGCTCTTCGGCATGTTTTTCGGAGCCGGGAATCTGATCTTCCCGGTATCCATGGGACAGCAGGCGGGAGCCAACGTAGGACTTGCCTGTCTGGGTTTTCTGATCACCGGTGTCGGTCTGCCCCTGCTGGGGGTGGCAGCCCTGGGAATCAGCCGCTGCAGCGGTCTCTATGAATTAGCCAGTAAGCCTGGCCGTCCCTATGGGATGTTTTTCACCTGTCTTTTGTACCTGACCATCGGACCCTTCTTTGCCATTCCCCGCTGTGCGACGGTTTCCTTTACGGTGGGACTGGAACAGATTCTCCCCCAGGGAGGGAAGGGAGCGGTCTATCTCCTGATTTTTTCCGGAATTTTTTTCGCCGCAGCCCTCTTTTTCTCCCTTCGTCCGGGGAAGATTCTTACCTGGATCGGCAAGATCCTGAATCCCTGTTTTTTGATTTTTCTGGGAATCCTGGTGATCGTGGCTCTCTTATCTCCTGCTGCCCGCATTTCTGAGGTGAGTGCCCTGGGATCCTACAGCAGCCAGCCCTTCCTGACCGGTTTTCTGGAAGGCTACAATACCATGGACGCCCTGGCCAGCCTGGCCTTTGGCATTGTGGTGGTGCAGGTCATCCGGGGGCTGGGAGTAGACAGGCCGGAGGATGTGGCTCACAGTACCGTCCGTTCCGGTATCTTCAGCTGCATTCTCATGGCCCTGATCTACATTGCCGTTACCCTGGTAGGGGCCCAAAGCCGGGGACTCTTCCAGCCGGCGGACAACGGAGGCATCGCCTTGGCTCAGATCGCCCGCCATTACCTGGGCAATGCAGGTCTTTTCGTGCTGGCAGCTACCGTGACCCTGGCTTGTCTGAAGACCGCCGTGGGGCTGATCACCAGCTGTGGGGAGACCTTCTCCGGCATTTTCCCCCAGGGACCCAGCTATCGGATATGGGTTCTCCTGTTTAGCGCCATGTCCTTTCTCTTTGCCAACCTGGGCCTTAGCGCCATCATCAGCTATGCCATACCGGTTTTGATGTTCCTCTATCCCCTGGCTATTGTCCTGATTCTCCTGGCCCTGTGCGACAGGCTCTTTGGGAAGGACTCAAGGGTCTACCTCTGGGTCATTGGCTTCACCCTCATCGGTGCCATCTATGATCTGCTGCGCACCCTGCCGGAAGGCCTGCGCAGCCTTTTGAGGCTGGATGGCCTGATCCAGGCCGTGGGCCAAATCCTCCCACTGTCCTCCCTGGGTCTGGGCTGGATCTGTCCTGCCCTGCTGGGGCTTGGCATAGGGCTGCTCCTCCACTATCTCCCCTGGAGACCCCGGGGGAGGAGGGGAAACTAAAGCCCCCGTCTTCCTGCACAAGACCATCTCTCTTGCGATCCATTCCAGAATGATATGGACCACGTAGGCTTCCTCTTCCTGGGTCAGGGGACGTCCCTTGGGGATGTGATGCCATTTCTCCAGACAGCCCCGGCAGCAGGTCCCTGTAGCATGCTGGGCTACAAAGACCGGGTGTCCCCGCATAGGCGTCTGCCTGCCGTCGTTGGGAGGATTGGCTGGAGCCAGTCTTTTCCGGATAAAGTCCTGGGCGTGACTGCGCAGAACCTCCGGTCCTTTTTCCGCGGCATAATAGCGATCATTGGCCTTCAAGGAGAAGCTGGACCGGAAGCGGGACTGGGACAGACGCTGCCAAAGGTTCCCTTTGTAGACTGCCGGTGTCTCGCTGACCACAGAGGGCTGGAGACTCCCCTTAGACAGGATCCTTTTCTCCTTGAAGTCCTCCTTTTGCTGCCTGGCAGGGGCCCCTGGCCTTGAAGGGGAATCTCTCCTGTCCGGCTGGGGGGACAAGGCCAGGCGGGATTCCCTGCTGTCTGACCGCAAGCGCCAGGCCAGGCGGGTGTTCCGGCCTGTGGTGGTTTCCTTTCTGACCGCATAGGAAATGGCCTTTTTCTCCCCCAGGAGGACCAGGATTTTCTTAGCACGGGTGACACCGGTATAGAGGAGGTTGCGCTGGAGCATGACAAAATGGCTCATGGTAAGGGGCATGACCACGATGGGATATTCGCTGCCTTGTGCCTTGTGGATGGTCACAGCATAGGCCAGAGACAGCTCATCCAGCTCAGAGACATCATAGACCACCTCCCGGTCCTCGAAACAAACTGTCAGCTCCCTTTCCTGGGTATCTACCTGGCTAATGGTGCCGATATCTCCATTAAATACCTCTTTGTCATAATTATTGCGGATCTGCATGACCTTGTCCCGGCACCGATACTGGGTGCCGCCCCGGCGCAGGAAGGGCTGGGAGGGGTTCAAGGCTTCCTGCAGGACCTGATTGAGATGGACTGCTCCGCACTCCCCCTTCTGCATGGGAGTCAGCACCTGGATGTCCTGCAGGGGATCCGCCCGGTAATATCTGGGCAGATTGCTGGTGCAATATTGGACAAGGGTCTGGATGATTTCCTGGTTGCTTTCCCTGGCTGCGAAAAAGAAGTCGGAATTCCTGCCTCCCCTCAGATCCAGGGCCTGGCCCTTGTTGATGCGGTGGGCGTTCATGATAATGCGGCTGCCCTGAGCCTGGCGGAAAATGCGGGTCAGGCGAACCACCGGAACCCGCTGAGAGTCAATCATATCCCGCAAAACATTGCCTGCCCCCACACTGGGCAGCTGATCAATGTCTCCCACTAAGACCAAAGACATGGGGTCCGGAATGGCCTTCAGTAGGTTATACATCAGGAGGATATCAATCATGGAGCATTCGTCCAGGATCAGGACATCTCCCTCCAGGGGATGCTCCTCATTCCTTTGATAACCCTCCGGTGGCTTGTATTCCAGGAGTCGGTGAATGGTCTTGGCCTCCATGCCTGTGGCCTCGGACATCCTTTTGGCGGCTCGACCGGTGGGGGCTGCCAAAAGGATCTTGCAGCCCGCCTGCCGATAGGCAGAGATAATCCCCAGGGTGGAGGTGGTTTTGCCGGTTCCCGGTCCTCCCGTCAAGACCATTACCTTAGAGGAAATGGCAGTTCCTATGGCCTCCTGCTGGACCTGGTCATAGGTAAGGGGAGACTGCGCCAATACCTGCTGCAGGATGTCCTGGGGGCTGGCCTCCCAGCCCCTGCCTGCCGACAGGAGGCGAATCAGACGCCTGGCACAGCCACTTTCCGCAAAATAAAAGGGAGGAAGATAGATGGCAGCAGCCTGGTCAGTGGGCATTTCCTCCCGGATGACATCCTGGGTTCGTATCATTTCATCCAGGGTCATCTCCATCTGGGGAGGATCTACCTCCAGAAGCTCCCGGGCCTTGTCCAGGAGCTGGCTGCGGGTCGCATAACAATGTCCGACCTCTGCCAGCTTATTCAAGGTATACAAAATACCGCTGCGCAGGCGGATGAATTTCTCCTTATCCATCCCCATCTTCTGGGCGATGGCATCCGCCGTCTTGAAGCCGATCCCCCAGATATCATCGGCCAGACGATAGGGATTCTCCTGAAGGATGGCCAGGCTCTCACTGCCGTAGGTCTTGAAAATCCTGGTGGCGTGGGCCGTGCTGATCTCATAGCTTTGGAGAAAGAGCATGATATTCTTGATCTCCTTTTGATCCTGCCAGCTCTTCTTGATCCGCTCCACCCGGACCCGGCCTATGCCCGGAACCTTCAAAAGTTCCTCCGGCGTCTCCTCGATGACATCCAGGGTATCCTTACCAAACTGCTCCACAATCTTGCGGGCAAACTTGGGCCCCACCCCCTTCACCAGACCGGAACCCAGGTATTTCTCAATGCCATAGACAGTAGCCGGAAGGGTCTCCTCGAAATGCTCCACGGAAAACTGGCGGCCGTATTTGGCATCCACCTTCCAGGTACCCTCCAGGGACAGGACAGAGCCCACATGGGTATCCGGCATGGTGCCCACCACAGCCACCAGGTCACTGTAATTCTTCACGGCACACTTCAGCACCGTATATCCATTTTCAGTATTTTGATAGGTGATCCGCTCCACCACGCAACGCAGATGCTCCATGCCCGCTTCCTCCCCTGTGCTGCACCCTTCGAAGAAAGGCAGCCTTCCTAAAAAGTATGCCTTGAATAGCTACATCATAGCATACTTGCGAGGCATTGGGTAGCAGGATCCTGTAGGAATTCTAGGGACCTTCTTTCTCGAATAACTCCCTGTAGATATAGGCCCGCAATTCCTTCTCCCTCCCCTGGATCAAGGCCTGGAAGCTGCAATTCTTCTCCAGACCCTTGTATACCAGAAGAAAACCGTTCTCTACCTTACGTCCCTCAGCTCCCAGAGCCAAGCTTCCCCCCGCTTCCTCTGCGATCTGAACGATTCGATTCTCCCTCTCGGGGGTCATGCGGCTTAGATCCTTCTCTGAGAAGTAGATATCCCCCACCTCCCCCTGAATGTGCCGTTCCAGCAGCTTGCATAGGAAGGAAAAATATTGATCTTCTTCCATATTGGTTAAAATATCACAGATCCGACGGATCAGGACGGAGATGATCTCCTGCTTGGCTGCCTCAAGGATGATGTGACGATGGCATTCCATCACTGCCTTCTCCTTCTCCCGATAAGCTAGCACCTCCCGGTGAGAATTCCGAGCCGCCTCCCGGGCCAAACGTCTGGCCTTGCGAACCGCCCTTGTCCATATCTCCCTGGCCTGCAGCTGAGCCTGCAGGCGCTTCATAGCCGCCTCCTCCCTGGCTTCTGCCAGAATTCGACCACAGGTCTTTTCCACTCCTGTCATCTGCCCCCCTCCTTCCGGCAAATCCACTTCTCGTTTCCTCTGCGTATCCACTCTCCCCCACAAGCCTCCGTCACACCTCATCTCCAGGTTCTGCGGTTCCCAGAACTGCCTCCAGATAAGCCTCTATGATTTCCTCTATGATCCTCCCCTCCCCACCGGCGGCCTGCTCTCGCAGATTGCGGATGGCCTCCACCTCATGCTTAGAAGCCGCAAGCTTAGCCTCTCCCCGACGCTGCTCTTCCAACAAAGCCTCTGTCGTCTGGTCCCTGGCCTGCCTCCTACTCTCCTCCAGCAGCCAGCCTGCTTCCCGTCTGGCCTGGTTTACAATCAGATCATAGTCCCGCTCCGCCCTGGCTCGGATCCTGGCCGCCAGGGCTTCCGCCTCCGAGATGCTTGCTAATTCTTCCCTCCTCATAGGCAACTCCCTTTCTCTCCCCATGGACCGCCGGCATCAAACCGGCAGCCCCATCCGGTGACTTTATTGCTTTACTCTTCTATCACTTGATAACATTATAGCAGTATAAGAAAAAAGCTGCAAGAGGGAAAGTTGGTTAGCATAAACTAATCAATGACTTTTGGAAAAGCCGCATTTCTGCGGCTTTTTCCTTGCTTTATTCGCCAAATACAGCCTTATAATCTGCCTGGAACTTGGCGATTCCTGCCTCCGTCAGGGGATGGCGAACCATCTGCTCGATAATCTTATAGGGCACGGTTGCAATATCTGCCCCTGCCAAGGCGCAATCTCTTACATGGATGGTATTGCGGATGCTGGCTGCAATGATCTTGGTGTCGATATCCCCCATGCTGAAGGCCTGACAGATATCTGCGATCAGATCTGCCCCGCACTCATTGATATCATCCAATCTGCCCAGGAAAGGAGACACATAGGTGGCACCGGCTCTGGCTGCCAACAGGGCCTGATTTACGGAAAATACTAAGGTTACATTGGTTTTTATGCCCTCGGAAGAAAGCACCTTGACAGCCTTCAGGCCTTCGACAGTCATGGGAATCTTCACAACCATATTCGGATGAATCGCTGCGATCTCTCTGCCCTCCCGGATCATTCCCTCTGCATCCACGGTAGTGGCCTTCACCTCTCCGCTGATGGGACCATCCACAATCTCGGTGATCTCTTTAATGACTTCCCTGAAATCCCGACCCTCCTTGGCGATCAGGGAAGGGTTCGTTGTCACACCGCAGATGACTCCCATAGCATTGGCCTTTTTGATGTCCTCAATGTTGGCTGTATCCACAAAAAACTTCATTGAAACTGCCTCCTTATTCTTGGCGCCTGTTTTCGATTCCATCCCCTATTTTACACGTTTTTGTCCCTTTTTACAAAGTCAAACATGACCAAAATTTCAGCTGGCCTCCTGGGGGATTCTGTACTTATCCACAAGGAGTCCTGTGCTCTGCTGCAGAACCTTCATCCGGGTTTGCAGTTCTTCTTCATTGCCGAACATAGCATAGTGAACGCTGAGGCGGACAAAGGCAAAAATCTGTGGGGTAATGACGGTATAGGGGATACCAATCTTCTTCTCTAAGGTTTTGGCATAGGCCGTATATCTGACATTCAAATCCGCAAAAAACTTCTTTCCCGCCTCCAGATATTTGGGATGGGTATAGACCTGGTACATCAGACGCAGAGTCTTCCCGTACTTGTCCGCCATCCAGTAGGGCATCTCCTCCAAAAAGCGGGGAAGATCCCGGGGATTGGAGGGTACCCTGTCCCGATAATCCTGCACCACCTTCTCCATGCAATGGGCCGTAGCGCACAGGATCAAGTCATCCAAATCCTCAAAATACTCATACAGGGAGGCAGACTTACAGCCGCAGGCCTGGCCCAATCCCCGTATTCCTACCCCATTCAAACCATGCTCCGCATAGCAGGCAAATGCCTTTTCCATCATAGCCGTCCTCTTGGCCTGGTATTGCTCTTCATTTCTCGTTCTCAACCGAACCATCTCCTTTATATCTCACGTAAGCACAACTCACGTCCGGTTGGAGCGAAAAAACCACACCCCATACTTGCACCAACACCCCGTGAGTTTTATTATCAACTGATAACATTGTAACAGTCTCAAGGGTATTTTGCAAGCCCCCAGTTTATGTGATTTTAGCCTGTTTTGACACACCTCCTTCGTCTGTTGTCTATCTTACATTTGTCTGCTCAGTGGCGGTTGAGTGTCCTGCTTCTTTTCTGTATACTGAAAGTAAGCCCCATAGCGGCCGCCTCACAGGCAAGAGGGGAAAGGAGGGATTGTCTATGTTTGACCGATACCTGATAACAGGAGCCAGCGGTTTTCTGGGACGGGCAGTAACCGCAGAATTACTTGGTCAGGGAGCCAGGGTCCACGCCCTGGTGCAGTCCGGGGATCTGGGACTCTATCTGCTGCCCACTCAGGTGCATGTCCAGACCGGCGATGTATGTGACGAGGAATCCCTGTCTGCCTTCTTTTCTCTGGCAGACCACAGAACCTGCGTAATCCATTGCGCAGGTATTGTCTCTGTTGCCTCCCACCCTGAGGAGAAGCTTTATCCCGTCAACGTAGGGGGCACAAAACAGGTTCTCCGCCAATGCCTCCGGCATTGTGTGGGACGACTCATCTACGTCAGCTCCGTTCATGCGATCCCGGAACAGGCCGGGAAGGCCGTCCTCACAGAGGCTTCCCCTTTTTCCCCCCACCTGGTGAGAGGCGCCTATGCCAAAAGCAAGGCCATAGCCACCAAGCTGGTGGGCCAGGCTGTCCAAAGGGGACTCAACGCCTGCGTGGTATTTCCCTCCGGCCTCATCGGTCCCGGAGATGTGACCGGTGGCATCTTCACCGGCATGATCCAGCGATTTTTGTCCGGCCGTCTGCCCTTTGCCGTAAATGGAGGTTATGATTTTGTCGACGTGCGAGACGTAGCCCGGGGCATTCTGGATTGCGCGCAAAAAGGAAAAACCGGACAAGGCTACATCCTGTCCGGTCACTATTTAACCATACGTCAGATTCTGCAGATAGTAGGGGAAAACGCCCAGAGGAAGCGTCCTCCTGTCTTCCCTACGATTTTCCTTCCTCTGTCCTGGGCTCGCTTCGTTGCCCTCTGTTACGAGAAATATTGCCTCAGGCGAAAGAAAGCCCTGTATTTCACCCCTTATTCCATCTCTGTTTTGGCTTCCAAGTATCGGTTCAGCCACAAGGCCGCCAGTCAATGCTTCGGCTACCGGCCTCGACCGGCAGAGGATACCCTGCGGGATATGACTCTGTGGATGGAAGCCGGAGCAAATCCTCTTGCTGACTAATCCACCTCTTCTGCAGCTAATGCCGCCTGTATCCTCAATCCAGGCTGACGCCCTATTTGCAGATATCGACTTGCCTGACATATATCCTTGCTTCGGTTCATGCCCTTAAATGGACTAGCGTCGCATCATAAGCATGCCCTCAGCCCAGCTGATTGTCGATGCTTTCAAAGCCAGCATTTTCTTCTTGTATTCTTCCTTGTATAATGTATAATATACATAACAGCACATACAAACATAGGAAAAACGCATTCGAAAGTGAGGGATTATTATGGCTGATCAAATCCTGGTCCAGGCCAGAGTTGATAAAGAATTGAAGCAGGAGGTAACTGAAATCTACGAATCACTCGGTATGGATCTTCCGACTGCGATTCGAATGTTTCTTGTCCGAAGCAAGATGGTAAGAGGGATTCCCTTTGATACAACCTTACCTAAGAATGTTGTAACACGAACTGAGGCATTAAAGGCCGTGAATTCCATGTTTGAGGAGGCAGCTGAAGCCCCTGAAATGACCCTGGATGAAATCAATGCAGAGATTGCAGACGTACGCTCAGCCAGAAAGAAGATGAAACAATGAAATGCTATGCTGTTGTCGATACAAATGTCATTGTGTCCGCATTGATTACAAAGAATCCTTATTCTCCACCAAGGCAGGTATTCCGTGCCATGTTTACCGGAGACATTATTCCCATTTACCATGAAATTATTCTTTCGGAATATGCGGAAGTTCTGAGCAGAAAAAAGTTTCACTTGAAGGCTGAAACAATACACACAGTAATAGAGGCAATTCGTCAATATGGCGTGGAGGTTACACCAAGTCCCACTGGAGAGATTCTGATTGACATGGACGATCTTATCTTTTATGAAGTTGCAATGGAAAAGCAAGCGGATAACGCCTACCTTGTCACAGGCAATCTAAAACATTATCCTGCCAGGAAGTTCATTGTAACGCCAGCTGAAATGCTAGATGTGTTAAGCAAGTGACCCCACATGGCGACTGGATCTGCCTCCACCACGAACTATTCTTCCTCTTGGAGGCTCTCGTTTGGTTCGTACTTTTCGAAGATTTTACGGAGAAAGTAGGCATTCATCAGGCTTATCAGGGAGAATCCCAATAAAAGCCACAAAAATACCATGATCAGCAGGGAGGTCAAGTTGTAGATCGTAAGGACTATAGCTGCCGCTGAAACTGCCATCATCAGGAGGCTATATCCCACATGGGAGGCCCCCATCAGGAAGGCATTTTTCAGAACAACCCTGGGTTTGTCCTCGAATCTGGCTATATAGGGAAAGACATAGGTCATCATCAGAAAATAGAGAAAGAGCAGAAGGATCAAAGCAATGGAAAATACCCTGGAAAACTCTGTCGGCATGGCGGGAATCACCTTGTAATCCACATAGAGCACAAATCCAACCACCAAAAACAGCAGCCAAAGGAGGGTGCTTTGCTTGAAGTTACCTTTAAAGGACCGCCAAAAGTCCTTGAAGATGTAACCCTCTTCCTTTCGCACCATCTTCAGGCTGATGGAATAGAGTGCCGTCAAGCCTGCGCCTGCCGTGATGACCGGCAGGCAGCTTGCGATAAAGCACAGGTTTAGAATCACAAGATCCGTCACTCTTCCCAGGAATTGCATCCATCTGCTGTTCTCACGAAACATGACTCTAGCAGCCTCCTATCTCCTTCTTCACGGCTTCCTGAACCTCTTTAGGGATGGCTCGTTGACAGGTCTGACTCATATCCTGATTCTCCATAATCAAGACCTCACTGCCTTCCCGGAGGACAATCGCATGACCCTCCCCGGCTTGGACGACATAGACTCTTCCCTCTTCCAGGACATACAACTGCCAGTCTTCTTCCCCGGTATCGCCCCCAGTCTCCGCCTCCTTGTCTTTGCCTTCCTGGGAGAGTACCAGCCAGGCAGCCCCCTTCAGCAGAACAAAGGCTTCCTGGGAATCCCTGTGAAATCCCCAATTTTGAAAGGCTTCCAGGCCATTGACCTCTGCCTCATAGGCATGAAGGGCAATTCTCCAGGATGTACTCTTATGAATGACAGCAAAGCCCCTGTGGTTCCTTAATTCATAGGTCAGCATATCATGCCTCCTGCCTCTCCAGCTTGTCTCCCGCCCTGCGGCAGGCCTCCAGGAAAGAATGAATCTGCCGGTCAGACACATGGTTGTCAATTCCCACGCAGGACACGGAGATCAGCCCTCCCTGCTCCTGCCCATTCTGCACCAGGGCATCCACTTCCTCCATAATCTCTGATTCCGAGGCATTCATGAGACGCACCGGGCTATACCTGGCATTTAAGAAAACCCCGGGGAGCTTGCACCGAACCGTCTTCAGGTCGGAAAAGGCACCCACCTCTGCGAATTCCAGGCCGCGAAGCTTGGCATAACCCTCCACCACATGTTCCATGGTTTTGCCACAATGATGTACCCCAAAATGTCCAAATGCATCCGCCAGCATCTGGTCATATTTCAGGAGGAAGGTCTCATACAATTCATTGGAAATCATTTCCACAGAGCAGTTGGAGGTCAGATAAACCTCCGGTCTTGTCTGCCTTACTATAGCGGTAACACCACCGGAAATATCTGCTGACAGAGCCTTGAAGCGCTTTCCCACCTCCATGGACAGGCGGGTGATCTTCTCCAGGCAGGAAGAGACCTCCTCCGGGGCACTGTAATAAGAGATCATCAGCTCCTGCCCCATCAGGTCCATGGCAACATTTTGAATGCCCATGAGATTGACATAGGGCTCCACCCTTCCGAACTTTTCCAGAAGATAGTCTATCTGCCTTTGGGTTCGGCTCCAAACCTGGCTTTGGTCCAGATTTGGGAGCTCCAGGTCTTCTATGGTATCCTCGTCCAGTTCCATGCATTCCACCTGGGGAGAATTATCCTCCTGATAGCGGATCTTGCAGCCCATGATCTCAGACAGGAGGTAGCCCGCCGCCAAAAGATCCGTGCCCAGGAGGGGACGTGCCTTGGGATCCTTTTCGCCGATTCCATACTGACCAAAATGGTCATACAATGCCCTCCTCATCCGAATGTCACATTCCATGCGGTATTCTGGATCGTCGAAGAAGTCCTGGGTAAAATGAATCCCTGCATTTTCGTGCCACCAGGAGGGATGGAAGGTAATATCATACTTCATCATAGAGCCTTCTCCATTTCATGCAGTCTGTGATACAGGATCTTCTGTTCCTCTGGAGTCTTACAGTAGGTGACGCAGATCAGCTTCTGATTGGGTCTCCACAGCTGGCGGAAGGCTTCGTAGCTGTTTTCTGCATTTCCCACAGCCCGGGCATTCAAGACAATCCCGGATCCTGCAAATTCATCGGCAAAGGCAGCCGGATTGTTGGGCTTGGGATCTGTCTCAATGGTAAATGCCCCATCTGCGCAGACGACATTCCGATAACTCTTTACCATGGGAATCTTCTTCTCCCAGTCTCCGCAGGAATGGTAAACAAAGCCTCCAAACTGGTCTCCTATCTTCTCATCCGTCTCCTTGAAGAGCTCATCATAGGTCTCTTCGCTGATCATAATGGAATTGTCGTCACTTAAGCCCACTCCGGTGAAGGCTCTGCTGCTGGCAAAGCCATGGCCCGGACTGGCCAGGGCATCTCCAATCAGCTTCTTTTGCTCCTTCATAAAATCAATCAAGAGGCTGCCACAGAGCTCTCCGGCTGCCTTCAGGCCTTCCGGATCCTCATAAGCTTCCATGAAGAGATCGGTAATGGGCAGGAGGAAGCCCAGCATATTCAGGGGGGATTGCAGATCCCCAAAGGAGACCGGAACCTTACCCTTGGTCTTGTCCATGAAATATTCAATCATTTCCAGCTGGTGCTTTCCCTCCGGCGTCTGAGCGATGGGCACATAATCCGCATCCAGAATCTCCTGGGCGGAGGAAAAAATTCCTTCTACACTGGGTGCCTGAGAGGGCAGCCAACGATATCTTGCCCCGAAGCTGGAAGCAATATAGCCGATTCCATACCAGGGTTCCAAAAAATTGGCAATATCCGCCTCAAAGGGCATACTGGTCTGCAAAGCTCCCAGCTGCAGAGCCAGGGACTCCTTATAATCCCGGCATTTGTCGTAGAATACCCCGTTGGCTCTCACCCGGCGATATACCAGCAAACCACTCTTTGCTTCCACAAATGCCTGATTTCTCTCCCGTAGGGCTGCCTCATAGGCTTCATAGGCATCAAAGTCAAAGCGTTCCGGCTCTATCGGACTCACTTCTGTTCCCTGAGAATCCCTCAGGCTTGTGTCAAATTTCACTTCTCCCATATTCGTTCTCCTACTGTGCTAAGCTCCCCTTAGCCTTTCACTGCACCAGCCATGATTCCTTTTACGAAATATTTCTGCATGCTCAGGAAGATAATCATAACCGGAATCAGGGACAGAATAATCGTGGCGGTCAATGTTCCATATTGCCAGGAGGCCGCCTCATCCCTCAGGAAGGTGATTCCTACCGCCAGGGTCTGGGAATCTGCCGTGACAGACAGAGTTCTTGCATAGGTGAATTCGCCCCAGACCGTGATAAATGTCATAATGATCACCGTAGCGATACCGGGCTTTACCACCGGCAGCATAACCTTGGAAAAGGTCTGCCACTGGTTGGCGCCGTCAATGCGTGCCGCTTCCATCATTTCATTGGGAATTCCGTTAAACTGCCCCCGCATGATGAAGACAGACATGGGAAGGTTGGTGGCAATATAAGGCAGAATCAGGCCAAGTCTCGTATCAATGATATTCATTCTGGACTGCATGATGTAGATCGGAATCAGATAGATGACATAGGGCAAGGTGATCACCAGGAGAACAAATCCGAAGAAGATTCCCCGGCCGTAATACTTGAACTTGGCAAAGGAATATCCCAGAGTGGCTGCAAAAAGCACATTAAACAGGACACTCCAAAAGGATACAATCACCGAATTCCGAAAATACTTGAAGAAGTTGCCCAGCTTGGTGAAAATCGATGCATAGTGGCCAAAATACAGGTGGCTGGGGAATACCTTCAGCACATCCGTATAGATCTCGCTATTATCCTTCAAGGAGGTCAGCAAGGTCCAAAGGAAGGGAATCACCCAGATAAAGGCAATCAGGGCAAGAATGATGCCTACTACAATTCTGGAAACCGTTTTCTTATTCATGCTTTGCTCGCCCCCCTTACTTTCCTGGGCTTCCTTACCCGATTCCTTCTATGTCTGGCTTCATCCGAATCCTTATCCCGGTTGATATAGATATTCACCAGAGAGAAGACCAGAATAATGGCTCCCATAAAATATGCAATTGCAGATGCATAACCCATCTCGTAATGCTTAAATGCATTTTGCCAGGTATATTGATAGAGAACCAGGGTAGAGGTACCAGGGCCTCCGTTGGTCATGACAAAGGGCTGCTCGAAGACCTTGACAGACTGGATAATTGCCCACAAACCGCAGATGACATAGCTTTCCTTCAGATTGGGAAGCACAATAAATAAAGTAGTCTTAAAGC
>CAVLCU010000027.1:0-20904 GCA_963661545.1 Lachnospiraceae bacterium
ATAAAGCTTACAAGAGCCATATCTTAACCAAGAAGTCCCGTAAGAGAAAGAGGAACTTGAGACAGCAGACCACTGTGGATGCTACGAATGTTAAGAACATGAAGAAGATTTTACCGTACTTATAATTGGTTAAGAGGAGGAAGACAAAATGGCAAGAATCAAAGGCGGCTTGAACGCTAAGAAAAAACATAATAGAGTATTGAAGCTGGCAAAGGGCTACAGAGGAGCCAGAAGCAAGCAGTATAGAATCGCCAAGCAGTCCGTCATGCGGGCTTTGGCTACCGCATATGCCGGCAGGAAGCAGAAGAAGCGTCAGTTCCGTCAGCTCTGGATCGCCCGTATCAATGCAGCTGCCAGACTGAACGGTCTGTCCTACAGCAAGTTCATGTATGGTCTGAAGGTAGCCGGTGTGGAGCTGAACAGGAAGGTTCTGGCTGACATGGCTGTCAATGACAAGGAAGGCTTTGCAAGCCTGGCTGAGCTGGCTAAGAGCAAGATCGCTTAAAGAGAAAAAGACACAATATGGTGTCCGGAATCAATCCGGGCACCATATTTTTTTGACGGATTCCAGGCGGCTGCTCATGCCGCACAGGAGGGCATCCGCCAGGGTGATGGCGGTCATGGCCTCCACTACTACCACGGCCCGGGGGACAATGACAGGGTCATGACGGCCGCGAATCTCCAGGGTAATGGGCTGGCCTTGCCGATTGACAGTCTCCTGGGGAGAGGCAATGGAGGGAGTGGGCTTGAAGGCAGCCCGCAGGAGGATGTCACTGCCGTCGCTGATGCCTCCCAGGATCCCCCCGGCGTGATTGGTTCGCTTGCTAATGCGCCCCTCCTGGTCTCTGATGAAAGGGTCGTTGTTGGTCAGGCCGGTGGAGGAGGCGGCGGAGAAACCATCTCCGATCTCGACTCCCTTGACAGCTCCGATGGACAGGATGGCCTTGGCCAGATTGGCATCCAATTTCTCAAATACCGGATCCCCGGCGCCGGCCTTCATGCCCTGCACCCGGCATTCCACCACGCCGCCGGAGGAATCCTGGCGCTGCATACAGTCCTCCAGCCACCGGGAGGCCCTGGCAGCTGCTTCCGGATCCGGCATGTAGAGGGGATTGTGGAAAATCTCCTCTGCGCAGAAGCTTTGTATGGAGATGGGACCGATGGAACGGGTATAGGTGGTCAGGCTAATCCCCAGCTCCCGCAGGAGAAGGGAAGCCACGGCTCCGGCCGCCACCCTTCCTATGGTTTCCCGGCCGGAGGATCGTCCCCCTCCCCGGTAGTCCCGAAAGCCATATTTTTGATCAAATCCGTAATCTGCATGCCCCGGCCGGTAGCAATCGGCGATATTGCTATAATCCCTGGAATGCTGGTCGTTATTCCATACCATCATGGACAGGGCGGTTCCGGTGGTCCGCCCTTCGAATACCCCGGAGAGGATCTCCACCCGGTCTGCCTCAGCCCGCTTGGTGGTATAACGGCTCTGGCCAGGCTTGCGCCGGTCCAGAAAGACCTGAACCGCCTCCTCGCTGATGGCCAGGCCGGCCGGGCAGCCATCCACCACCACTCCTATTCCCCGTCCGTGGGACTCCCCCCAAGTTGTGATTCGAAAAATGGTTCCCAATGATGAACCTGCCATAGTAAACCTGCTTTCTCTGTTTTTTGTTTGTTGTCAGAATGTAGCATTTCTGTGGATATTGTAAAACACCAGCCGGGGGAATACAAGTCTTTGTTTGACAAACGAGGTGGCCGCGCTTATAATGTTTTTGGTACTATGGGGAGTTTTTCCCGGCATCCCAGCGATGATGTAAGGAGTCGGATGACATGGTTAGAATATTCAAGACAGTGGACAGAAATGTGCTGGAGCAGCAGGAAGTGCCATCCGATGGCTGCTGGATCGCTTTGACAGACCCCACGGCGACAGAGATCTATGAGATTGCACAGAGATATAACATTGAAGTGGACGACCTGCGGGCTCCCCTGGATGAAGAGGAACGTTCCCGTATTGAATCGGAGGAGAATTATACCCTGATCCTGGTGGATATCCCGGCTTTGGAGGAGAGGAATGATAAGGACTGGTATATCACCATTCCTATGGGTATTATTGTAGTCGATAAGGTGATCATCCCGGTTTGCCTGGAGGATACACCGGTTCTGGGCAGCTTTATGGATGGCCGTGTCCGCAATTTCTATACCTATATGAAGACCCGGTTCATCCTGCAGATTCTCTATAAGAATGCCAATATGTACCTGCATTATCTGCGAATCATTGACAAGAAAAGCGAGCAGATAGAGAGCCTTTTGCATTCCTCCCAGAAGAACAAGGAGCTGATTGAGCTCCTGGAGCTGGAGAAGTGCCTGGTTTACTTCACCACCTCCCTTCGGTCCAATGAGCTGGTGCTGGAGAAGCTGATGAAGACGGAATCCATCAAGCATTATCCGGAGGATCAGGATCTGCTGGAGGATGTTATCATTGAGAATAAACAGGCCATTGAGATGGCCGGCATCTACAGCAACATTCTCAGCGACATGACGGAAGCCTTTGCTTCCATCATTTCCAATAACCTGAATATCGTGATGAAGTTCCAGGCCACGGTGACCATTGTCCTGTCCATTCCTACCATTATCTTCTCTGCCTATGGCATGAATCTGATGGGGGTGGGCATGCCCTTTTCGGATAACCCCCATGGTTTCCTGCTGGTCTGCATCTTTGCCATAGCAGTCAGTCTTTTCCTGGCCCTTCTTATGGCCAAAAAGAAGCTTTTCTAAGAAACCCCGTGCCGTTCTTTTGGACGGCATCACACACCTGGAGGATGGGATCCATGAAGTTCCTGAACAAATTAGAACGAAAGTTTGGCAAATATGCCATTCCGAACCTTACCAGATATATTATCTTTACTTATATCATCGGCTATATCTTATATTTTATCAGCGCCTATGGGGTAAATGTCTTAAGCTGGCTGACTCTGAATCCCTACCTGGTGATGCAGGGTCAGGTATGGCGGCTGGTGACCTGGATATTGACCCCTCCGGGGCAGCCGGATATTTTTACCATTATTATGCTCATTTTCTATTATCAGCTGGGAACCGTTTTGGAACGTACCTGGGGGAATTTTATGTACAATGTCTACATTTTCCTGGGTCTGATTATGACGGTCATAGGGGCCTTCCTCCTCTGTGCCTTCCCCTATGGGAGATTTCTCTTCCAGCTGGCGGGGATCGGAGGGATCAGCCTGGTCTCTACCTATTATGTCAGTCTGTCCATTTTCCTGGGATTTGCCATGACCTTCCCGGAACAGCAGATTCTCTTTATGTTTATCATACCCCTGAAGATTAAGTACCTGGCCCTGGTGGATGTGGCTTATCTGATCTATTCCATGATCAAGGGGGGCTGGGTATCGGTTGTCATGATCCTCTCTTCCCTGGCCGGAACCTTGATCTTCTTCCTGGCTACCCGGAATTATAAGAAGTTCAACCCCAGGGAAAGACAGAGAAAGCGTCAGTTTACCAAGGCCATGGGCTATGGTCAGGCTGGTGCCAATGGCAGCGGAGGCCGGATTGCCCGGCATAGGTGTGCCATCTGCGGTCAGACCGAGCTGGACAATCCGGATTTGGAATTTCGTTTCTGTTCCAAATGCAATGGGAATTATGAATATTGCCAGAATCATTTGTTTACCCATGAACACATAAAATAGGAAGTGTAAGCCGGTGGCGGAGTCGGATGTAAATGGATAGGAGGATATGCCAGATGATGAAACGAACCAAGATAGTCTGCACCATGGGACCTAACTCGGATCAACCGGGTATGTTGGAGAGTCTGATCGATGCAGGGATGGATGTGGCCCGCTTCAACTTCTCCCACGGGGATCATGAGGAGCACAAGGAGAGAATGGATCGCTTAAAGGCCATTCGCCAGGAAAAGAAGATTCCGGTGGCTATCCTTTTGGATACCAAGGGGCCGGAGATTCGCACCGGTCTCCTGGAAAAGGGGGGAAAGGTGAGTCTCAAGGCGGGGGATACCCTGATCCTGACCACCCAGGAGGTGACGGGCAATGCCCAGAGAATCTCCGTCAGCTACAAGGATCTTCCGGCAGACCTGAAGGAGGGGAATACCATTCTGGTGGACGACGGACTGATCGAGCTTAAGGTGGAATTCCTGTCAGAGACAGAGATCAGCTGCCGGGTGATCAATGGGGGTGAGCTGGGAGAACGCAAGGGGGTGAATGTCCCCAATGTGGCAGTCAATCTGCCGGCCATTACCGAGAAGGATAAGCAGGATATTCTCTTTGGCATCCGCCAGGGGATTGATTATATTGCAGCCTCCTTTGTCAGAAAAGCAGAGGATGTGCTGGAGATCAAGGAATTTCTCCGGGAGAATCAGGGGGATCATATCGATGTCATAGCCAAGATCGAGAATGCGGAAGGCGTGGAGAACATTGATTCGATCATTGCCGCAGCGGATGGCATTATGGTAGCCCGGGGAGATCTGGGGGTGGAGATCCCGGCCTATCAGGTACCCCATGTCCAGAAGACCATTATTGAGAAATGCAATCATCACTATAAGCCGGTGATTACAGCCACACAGATGCTGGATTCCATGATCCGCAATCCCCGCCCCACCCGGGCAGAGGTGACAGACGTGGCCAATGCCATCTACGATGGCACGGATGCCATCATGCTGTCCGGAGAGACAGCCATGGGCAAGTATCCCCTGGAGGCGGTGGAGATGATGACCCATATCGCCTTGGAGACGGAGAAGTTTCTTAAGTTCGAGTCCTATCGGGATGTGGAGATGGCCAGGGGATCCGCCAGCGTATCCTCGGCGGTGGGCTTTGCGGCAGTGGACATGGTAGACCATATCAAGGCCGCCTGCATTGTCACTCCCACCATGTCCGGACAGACTGCCCGTCTGATCTCCAATCTTCGCCCCAGCGTGCCTATCTATGCGGTAACGCCACATGAGTGGGCCAAGCGCAAGATGCAGCTCTACTGGGGGGTGCGGTCGGTAACCGGTTATATGGAGGATACCACGGAAAATATTATTTCCCATGCCCTTTATATGGTAACCAGAGAGAAGCTGGCCAAGAAGGGGGAGATGATCATCTTTACAGCAGGAGATCCGGCTACCAATGAGGTGAGCAACGAGGGCAATGCCACCAACATGCTGCATATTGTTCAGGTGAAATAAGGAGATAAGGATGATTATGAAAAAGCCATTTGTGTCAGAAGAGAAGCTCAAGGAGATTGTCCAGGAGATTCCCACCCCCTTCCATCTCTATGATGAGAAGGGCATTCGCGAAAATGCCAAAGCGGTGCAGGAGGCCTTTGCCTGGAATCCGGGATTTCGGGAGTATTTTGCGGTAAAGGCCAACCCCAATCCTACGCTGATTAAGATTCTCAAGGAATATGGCTGCGGCTGCGATTGCTCCTCCTTGACGGAGCTGATGCTGTCGGAGGCCATGGGATTCTCCGGGGATCAGATTATGTTTTCCTCCAATGTAACTCCGGCCAGGGAGTATAAGAAGGCGGAGGAGATCGGCGCTGTCATCAACCTGGATGATATTACCCATATCGATTTCCTGGAGGAGACCTTGGGTTATATTCCCAAGAAGATCAGCTGCCGCTACAATCCCGGCGGTCTTTTCCGGATCAGTAATGATATCATGGACAATCCGGGAGATGCCAAATATGGGATGACCACGGAACAGCTCTTCCAGGCTTTTCGGATTCTGAAGGCCAAGGGGGCAGAGGAATTCGGCATCCATGCCTTCCTGGCCAGCAATACGGTGACCAATGACTATTATCCCATGCTGGCGGAGGTTCTCTTCCGGCTGGCGGTTAAGCTCCAGGAGGAGACAGGCTGCCATATCGGCTTTATCAACCTGTCCGGGGGTGTGGGCATTCCCTATAGGCCGGATCAGGAGCCCAATGACATCCGGGTTATCGGAGAGGGGGTTCGCCAGGTCTATGAGAAGGTCCTGGTTCCGGCAGGCATGGGAGATGTCCGACTCTGTACCGAGATGGGCCGCTTTATGATGGGCCCCTACGGCTGTCTGGTGACCACCGCCATCCATGAGAAGCATATCTATAAGGAATATATTGGCTGCGATGCCTGCGCCGTCAACCTGATGCGGCCTGCTATGTATGGGGCTTATCACCATATTACTGTCATGGGCAAGGAGGATGCCCCCTGTGACCACAAATATGATGTAACCGGCTCCCTATGCGAGAATAATGACAAGTTTGCCATAGACCGTATGCTGCCCAAGATCGACAGGGGGGATTTGCTGGTCATCCATGACACCGGAGCCCACGGCTTCGCTATGGGATACAACTACAATGGCAAGCTCTGGTCCGCCGAGGTTCTCCTGAGGGAGGACGGAAGCTTTGCACAGATCCGCCGGCCGGAAACCCCCAGGGATTACTTCGCTACTCTGGATTTTACGCCGGAGTATAAAAAAATGTTTGGAGAATAACTTGATTTTACCTTTGCTATATGGTAGAATGTCTAAGTGTTCCGCAGGCGACCTGGGGAACACTCATAGGCCGGCGTGTCGGAATTGGCAGACGAGGCAGACTCAAAATCTGTTGGCGGCAACGTCGTGCGGGTTCAAGTCCCGCTGCCGGCATAGGAAGAAGACCGTTATCAGGATGCAGCTTGTATCCGGGTAGCGGTTTTTTGCATGTGACTTGCAAATTTAACGGTAATATGATACATTGAAAGAAGAGCGAGAGAAAGAGAACGAGTTCCTATCCCGGCAGTCAAGCGCCGGGCAGAATTGAATAGAAGCAGACAGTCATGCTTCCTGCCTTTAGGGACAGGAAAGGACGGAATGGGGTGCAAATCCCCGCGAGTGGGTCACTGTGAAGCCGCAGGAAGTGGATAGGTTCCGGCGGATAAGTCAGATACGTTGGATTGTCTGTGGATGCCCGCCGTCACCGGGGATGCCTGCACATGGATCGAAAGAGAGAAGTACGCGAGAGAAAGCGTCTGTGCGCCCTGTAACCGGTGGCACAGACGCTTTCTCTTGCCTGTACCTAGTTGCTCTAGTACCATACACAAAAGGAGAAAAGCACATCATGAAGAAGAGCAAAAAGCTTCTGGCCCTGCTTCTGAGCCTGTTTATGCTGCTGGGAATGCTTCCCACGGGCATATGGGCAGAAGAAGGGGCTTCGGATGGATCCGCCTCCCTGACCACAGAGAACCAAGTTCCTGTTCTGGTGGAGGGCGTGACCGATCTGACGGTTACCGTTCAGACAGGCCTCAGTTATCAGCTGGATGACCTGATGGATGGTAAGATTTTTACTGATCCGGACGGAACTGGTTTGACCTATGCCAACTACTTCTATCAGAGATCCACGGATGGTGGAGTCACCTGGGGAGAACGTACCGGTTTTCAGCCAGGACTTTACGGAGGAGTGGAGAAGAGTCTGACCAACAGTGTGGCAGGAACCTACATGTATCGCTTCGTGGCCAACGACGGCCAGGGGGATTCTACGGATACCTGGACCCTGACCCTGATCGTACAGGATGTGGTCAAGGAAAATATCAAGTTCTACGTAAGCCAGGATCAGAACTACAGCACCACCTCCAAATATCCCAGTCTGGAGCTCTACAAGACAGCGGGATTGGATGAGAACAACTACGATTATGTAGGCTGGTTCACCAATGGGGAGGGGCAGACGGAATATGTCTACAATCCCCATGCTTATACCATCGAGGATGGAGATACGGATTATGTTGTGGTGGGGGAGAACAGGTATGAACTCCATGACTACCAGAAGATTACCTTCACCAACAGCGCCTTCGATGATACAGACACCAGTGCTGCAGCCAGCGGAACGGTAGTCAGCAACTATAACATGTTCTATGCTTCTCTGGAGACAGGAAGATATTCCACCAGGGGTTATGGCTGGGATGCTGCCACAGAAGCCTATGATGTCTACCTGGGTGGCCAGAGCATGCAGCTTCCCATGGAGAAGGACATCTATGGGGGCGGGGGCAATGATATTTATCTGACCCTGCTGGCCTGCTATTCCTCTACCAGAAAGGCGGATAATACCTATTTTACGGCAGATGAATATCATATAGAGATGAATATGCCGGTAACCGGAAGCATGGTACATTCCGGTACTGCCTTTGATTATGTTCGGTATAGCACAACTTATGCTGCCTATCCCTTCCTGATCTATGCGGCAGGCAATGCCTCTCTCTATAATCTGTATTATTATCCGGAGGATACAGAGACTTATATCTTTAGTTCCTACAATAACCTGACTACCAGCAAGAGTTATACGGTAGCCTCCCGGGGCAATGCCATTTCTAAGGCGGCTGTCCGGACTATGACTGTACCGGAAACTGCGGAATTTGACCTCTATTTCCAGTACAATAATTTCAATACCAAGGCAGTAGAGCCTGTGGGAGACGCTGTAGTCAACGGAGATGGCACCAAAACTCTGTCCTATCGGATTGCCCAGAGTAACGGCAATTATACCTGGCGTCTGACAGATCCCTCCGGCAACTATGTCACCAAGGCCGGCTGGCTGTCCAATATCAGTCAGGATACCAGTCTGACCATTAGCTTTGACGAGGATTCAGCCACGGACAAGAAGAGCCATGACTCTTCTATGCTGGGTAGTACGGTAAGCACCAGGGATGAGGCGGATCTGCAGGTCTTTCTCAGTCACAGCGGTTTCTTGTCCACCTCAGAGACCAAGCGCATTCGGGCCTTCCGTATGTGGCAGCTGATCAATTCCGATACCTCCAATATTATGACAGAGCCGGATTTCAATGTCCAGGTATTGCAGGGCAATGTCGGAGATGTCTCCCAGGTGGACGGCGGGAATGCCGGAGGAAACTGGATTGATGTGACCCCCAGCGGAACGGATATTGTGGCAGTCACCTATGATGCCATCGACATGTACCGGGAGTCCAATGGAACTCTGGACTATGGAAGCCACGGAGGTCTTTTCCCGGCAACGGCACCGGAGCGTACCGGCGTGTTCGTGATGACCAATGAGGCAGCGGGCAGTGCAGATGCCCAGGTCAGCTTCAACGGCAGCAAGGAAACCAGCCGGGGTACGGAATGGGATTACAACTATGATACCTGGTATTACAACAGCCAGGATGCGGCACCTACGCTTGACTTTAAGGTGAACGCAACCGGGGATGTCCAGGTAAGCTATGCAGTGGTAACTACGGATGCAGCTCTTAACAGCACCCTATCCGGCTGGACAGAGCTTGCTATGGATGAGACAGGCAGTTATGCTGCTGACCTGCTGCCCTTCCGCACGGCGGGAACCGCAGGAGGTACGGTCATCCTGAAGATGACAGATGCAACCGGAACCTCCTATCGCCTGGTTCGGGTGGCGGAGTTGACCGTATCTGTCAAGAATGCCTCCAATGAAGGAGAAGCCATCCAGGCAGGAGATAAGGTAACCCTTACCTTCGACGGTTTGTATCGCGGCGTTGACAAGTCATCCGGTATCTTTAATCCCACCACTCTTGAGCTGAGATATTCTGCCGGAGAGAACGAATTCAGCGGCAGCCTGGGACAGTATCAGCAGATGGATCGGGCATCGGTTACGGTAACGGTTCCGGTGGATCTGGAATTCCAGGAGGGTGAGACCAGCAAGAAATATACCATAGACAATGGTTATATCTATGGGAGTATGTATTCTGCCTCCAGCCCCTATGATACCATGTATAACATGACAGATATTGGGGTAGGAACCAATTTCTCCGCAGTATATATTAACTTTGCAGAGAGTCGTCTGGCCGATGTGACCCTGGATGTAATGCCCAAGGTATACTACAAGGTGAAGCTGGATGTTGTTTCCGAGGGAGAGCCTGTGACAGATGTGCCCCTGACCTTGAAGGACCAGGCAGGCAATAGTGTGACGGCGGAAGCGGACGGAACCTACAAGCTGGGATATGGTACCTATAGCTATGAGATCGTCAAGACCGGTTACGTGTGTACGGCAGGCTCCTTTACCCTGGGCTCCGCAGATGCTGCGGAAGTGGTAGATGGCCTGCTGACCAAGACCATTGAGCTGCCTAAGGCGGCAGAGGGTGCCTGGGACGGAACAACGGTTACGGAGCCTGCAGTGGATGACAATGGTATCTACCAGATTGGAACCGGTGCGGAGCTGGCTTGGTTTGCCCAGGCAGTAAACGGGGGAAATAGAGGTATTTCCGCCGTTCTGACCAGGGATATCGATCTGGCCTCCTATGCATGGACCCCCATCGGTACTTCCACTGCCAGTACTACCGAAAGGTATTTTCAAGGCTTCTTTGATGGACAAAACCACACGATTTCACATCTGTCCATTCGATATGAAGGCGCGGATACCAATACCCCCATGCAGGGCCTGTTTGCCTATGTGCAGGGGAATTCGAACGAATCCAGAGCCACGATCCAGAATCTGACCGTGCAGGGTTCTATGACATTGACCTCCAGCAAGTATGTCTCCCTGGCCAAATCCGGATCGATTGTCGGCCTTGCCAATTATGCCAATCTGACCAATCTCCATTCCCAGGTGGATGTTATGGTGAAGCGGGTAACGGGTAACTGGGATGGCATTGGCGGAGTGGTGGGCCAGGCCAACCATTGCATCATTACCAACTGTTCCAACAGTGGCAGCGTGCAAGGCTGGCGGTATGTAGGCGGAATTGTGGGAAATGCCAGTACCACCAATACCATCCAGGCCTGCTATAACAGTGGATCAGTGACAGCTCCCAGTACCTGTGGGGCAGGTATTGTGGCCAATCTGGGAAGCGGTTCCCAGGTAATCGGATGCTATAATACCGGAGCCATCGTGTCTGCAGGCAACTATGGGGCAGGTATTGCCGGTTGTGTGGCTACCGCAGAGGTGAAGAACTGCTTTAATGCAGGAAGTGTTAGCAGCGCAGCTTCCATGACCTTTGGTTCCGTGATTGGTACGGTGACCAGTGCAACAGCAGTTACCCAGAATCTCTATTATCTGGAGGGTACCTGCAGCAAGGGCGGCATCGGTTCGGTACAGGATGCCCAGACGCAAAAAGCAGAGGCTGTGTCCGCTGAGAATCTGGCTGCTGCTGAATTTGTTGCTGCCATGAATACCGATCTGGAAGAGAATCTCTATGTAAAGGGCAGCGCTCATCCTATCCTGACCTGGCAGGGCTCCGGCTCAGAGGAACCGGATGAACCTACGGTTAAGGGCTACAGCGTTTCCTTAGGAGAAGGCACCAGCGCAGGAATGGGTCAGGAAGTGACCGCTTCCCTTACCGTTTCTCATGAGACAGAGACTGCTTACAATGCCTATGCCTATGAAATCAGCTATGATGCCAGCAAGCTGACCTATCAGAGCCTGAATCTGGCAGATGCCAGCGTGCAGGATGATGCCGAGCAGGGAGTGCTGACCATCACAGGCTATGGAGCAGACAAGACCTGCGGCACAGACAATCTGATCATTACCTTCCTGGGGAAGGCGACAGGAGATGCCCAGGTAACCATAACCAAGGCTAATATTGATAAGGCGGAAAATGCGGATGCCCAGAACGCTCCGGAGGCAGCCATCACCCAGGCAAGTACAGTCCTCAAGATCACAGGTTATTCCGTAAGTCTGTCGGAGGACTTCAGCGGAGCTTCCAGCGTGGATCCCGGTGCTGACTATACCTTTACCGCCAGGGATACCCACTATGATTATCAGATCAATGCCACCATGGGCGGAGCAGCCGCTGAGGTGGCAGACAATGGAGATGGCAGTTATACCATCCGGAATGTGACCGGAGATCTGGTAATTACAGATACCAAGACACCCAAGACCTATGGGGTTACCGTAACAGGAAGCGGAGCATCGGATGTGACGGCAGCCTCCACTGCCACTTACCAGACCGCTTACAGTTTTTCTCTCACCAGGGATGACAAATATACCTATGAGGTAAGTGCAGCCGTAGGGGATGCTCCCTACAGCCTGACCCAGGCCGAAGATGGAACTTATATCATCCCCGGGGCTGATGTAACCGGAGCTATTGTCATCACAGTAACCAAGGATAAGATTCCGGTTGTTACCACAGAGATTCGTTTCACCGGATCCGGTTCCGCTGATGTGGAAGGGGGAACGACCCAGACCGGTGACAATGGAGTGGATTTCATCTTCCGCCTGAATGCAGAGACCGGCTATGAGTATCAGGTAAGCCTGGAGGGTCAGGACCTGACGGCAGATGACAGCGGGAAGTATACCATTCCCGGCAGCAAGCTGACCGGAGAGGCTTTGACGGTAATCGTAGAAAAGACAGCTAAGAGTGATATCAAGGCTGAAGTTCACACCTACCTGAAGCTGGACGGCAAGACCATGTGGCTGATTACTGCCACCGGCACCCTGGCAGAGGGGAAGGTTCTGGCCTATGACGGAACTCCCATGTTCTGGTCTGACAAGTATGAAGCTTACGCTTACCTCCTGCTCTCTGACCAGACAGAGGCAGCCGTAACAGAAGAAGCAGCTGCCAAGGTGGCAGAAGCCACGGCAGACAAGACATCCATCACCTATGATTATGATGTCAATGAAACCGGCAAGGTAGATATCAACGATGCTCAGTTGACCTACAATATGTACAATGTGATGTATGACAGCTTTGAGGCCCTTTCTATGCAGAAGTTCCTCAAGGCCGATGTCAATGGAGACATGACAGTATCTGTCCTGGATTCTGCAGCTATCATCAACCATATTCTGGGATAAGGATAGAAGCGATCCCAGGTAGAAGCTGACGGGAAGCAGTCCTTTCTTCGAGGGTAAGCCTTGGAGAAAGGGCTGCTTTTGCGTTGCATTGTACAGGGGGGTGTGGTATGATCAACAGGGTATTGTTGCTGAGAAAGGAAGGAATGCTATGCCGAAGAGAAGAGAATTAAAGAGGCGGGCCAGAGCCAGTCTAAAGAGACATTATCTTCTATTTGTGGCCATATGCCTTTTGTCTGCTTTTTTGGGATCGGAGTTTCAGAACTCTCTGGATGGGATCAAAAGCGGTGTATGGAGTCTGAATGACTGGGTGTATGGAGAAAAGGCGGAGGAGGAGACGGTCAAGACGGAGGTTACGGAGAATCCCAATCTGCTGGATGTCATTCCAAAGGCCGAGAAAGAGAAGACGGGGGATCCGATGGTGGAGGGCAATCCGGCTCTGGGTCTCAGCCGAGGGGTTTTAGCTAAGCTGGTTCGTGGAGTGACTACGGGATCGATTGCGGTATCCATGATCTCTGCCATCCAGGGACTGGTAGGGTCTCAGAATCTGGGAATTTGGATCTGGATCATAGGAAGCATGCTGCTGACCTTCCTGGTCTGGTTTTTTCTTCGGAATATCTTTATCGTGATTTCCCGCAGAATGTATCTGGAGGGACGTCTCTATCCCCATGTGGCCACCAGACGTTTCCTCTTTCTTTTGCGGGTTCGCAGATGGGCCAAGGCGGCTCTGACCATGTTTCTTAAGACTCTTTTTCAGATTCTATGGAGTCTGACCATTGTGGGAGGATTCATTAAAGAGTATTCCTACTTTCTGGTTCCCTATATTGTGGCGGAGAATCCGGATATTTCCCCGCTTCAGGCCATTACCCTGTCTCGCAGGATGATGAAGGGGCACAAATGGCAGTGCTTTGTTTTTCAACTGACTTATCTTGGCTGGGCCTTGTTGGATTTCCTTACCTTTGGCCTGGTAGGAACCTTCTATTCCAACCCCTACAAGGTGGCAGCCTTCACGGAATATTATGCGGAACTGCGCAGAATAGCCCAGGAGAAGGGAATCGAGGGGGCGGAAGCCCTCAACGACATCTATCTCTATGAGAGACCCACCCGGGAGATTCTGGAGGGGGCCTATGGGGAGGCAATGGCCGAGAGCCAGGAGCCGGAGATGGTTTTGCAGGGCTTCCGGGGATTCCTGGTAAGGAATTTTGGCATCTCTCTCTATCGGGCCAGGGAAGCCCATGCCTACGAAGAACAGCAGGTGAGGAAGATCAAGCGTCACAATGCCCGGGAGTCCCTGGAAGGGCTGCGCTATCCCAGCCGTCTTTATCCCCTGTCGGAGAAGCACAGGAATAAATGGGTAGAGGTTCTGAATTATATGAGACCCTATTCCGTGACCTCCCTGATCCTCCTCTACTTTATCTTCTGTATCGTAGGCTGGACCTGGGAGGTGAGTCAGCACGTGGTGGCGGCGGGAACCTTTGTCAACCGCGGGGTTCTGCACGGCCCTTGGCTGCCCATCTACGGAACCGGGGGTATCCTGATCCTGGTTGTCCTGAACCGGCTGAGAAAGTCCCCCCTGGCGGAGTTCCTGGCAGCCATTGTCCTATGCGGAGCCGTGGAGTATTTTACCTCCCTGGTTCTGGAACTGACCCACGATGGCAATAAATGGTGGGATTACAGCGGCTATTTTCTGAATCTGGGGGGCAGAATCTGTGCAGAGGGTCTCCTGGTCTTCGGAATCATGGGCATGGTGATTGTCTATGTGCTGGCTCCCTTATTGGATAATTTCCTGCGCCGGATTCCCGGCAAGATTGCCCTGCCTATCTGCCTGATCTTGCTGGGAATCTTCGGGGTAGATCAGGTTTATTCCGCCAAGCATCCCAATATGGGAAGGGGAATTACGGACATCAGCGGAGCAGTAGACCGAACATGGATCATAGAAGGAGAAGATTATGAGAAGTACGAAAACACTTAAGATGGTACAGGTGGCTATCTTGATTGCCATCTTGCTGGTTATGTCCTATACCCCCCTGGGATATCTGAAGGTGGGAGCCTTATCCATTTCCTTTTTGACCATTCCGGTGGTCCTGGGAGCCATGCTGATCGGCCCCGGGGCAGGAGCTGTATTGGGGCTGGTATTCGGAATTACCAGCTTTGCCCAGTGCTTTGGAGCAGATGCCTTTGGGGCAGCCCTGCTCAATATCAGCCTGGTGGGCACCTTTTTGACCTGCGTTCCCACCCGCTTGCTGATGGGATTCCTGGCAGGCCTGATTTTTCGAGGGCTTCACAGGGTGGAGAAGACCAAAACCATTTCCTATTTTGTGGGAGGCCTGTCCGGAGCAGTCCTGAATACGATCTTCTTCATGGGCCTTCTGATCTTCTTCTTCTGGGATACCAACTACATTCAGCAGTTCAACGAATCCCTGGGTTCCTTGGGGGTCTGGGGCTTTCTCCTGGCCTTTATCGGCCTCAATGGTATTATGGAGGCTTTGGTGGCCTGCCTGGCAGGGGGATTTATTGCCATGGCAGTCAGCAGGGCCCTGAAGAGTGGGGAATGAACAAAAGGGCAAGAGCCTGGGGGAGCAATCGCTCCCCTGTTTTTCTTCTTGACAGATACCCCGTGGGGGTATATAGTGGGAAGTGGGAAGTGGGAAGTGGGAAGTGGGAAGTGGGAAGTGGGGAGTGGTTAGTGGGGAAGGGAGGGATGGGATGATGGACAGGGAGGTTCAAGGGATGGCGGTGCAGGCAGAGGGCTCCTGTGAGTGCTGTCAGAGGACCAAGGAGCGCTCAGAGAAGGAATATAAGGATCTGCAGAATCGCCTGAGCCGCATTGAAGGGCAGGTGAGGGGGATCCGGGGTATGCTGGACCGCAATGCCTATTGTACGGATATTCTGGTACAGGTGGCGGCGGTGAATGCGGCTTTGAATAGCTTTAATAAGGTATTGCTGACCAATCATATTCGAACCTGCGTGGCGGATAATATCCGCAGGGGCAATGATGATGTGATTGATGAGCTGGTTGCCCTGCTGCAGAAGCTCATGCGGTGAGGGAGAAGCCAGTGGTCCCCCTGGCGGAAGTGAATGGGGATGGATAGGGCGGAAAAGAGGAAGATATGGAACAATATAGGGTAACAGGAATGAGCTGCGCTGCCTGCAGTGCCAGGGTGGAGAAGGCGGTGTCTCAGGTGGAGGGCGTTACCTCCTGCTCGGTGAGCCTCCTGACCAATTCCATGGGGGTGGAGGGGTCTGCGGCGCCGGAGGCAATTATTCGGGCCGTGGAGGAGGCAGGTTACGGGGCCTCCCGCAAGGAGGGAAGAGGCCAGACTGTGGCATCGGGAGGAGACCTTGGGACGGAGGCAGAGGATATGCTGGAGGATAAGGCAACCCCCTTGCTGAAGAAGCGCCTGTGCGCCTCCCTTTGTCTATTGGTTCCCCTCATGTATGTGTCCATGGGACATACCATGTGGGGCTGGCCTTTGCCTCCCCATTTACAGGGCAATCATGTGGCTATGGGGCTGGTGCAGCTTTTGCTGACTCTGGCGGTGATGGTTATCAACCAGAGATTTTTCATCAGCGGCTTCAAGAGTCTGATGCACAAAGCCCCCAATATGGATACCTTGGTGGCTCTGGGGGCCGGCGCCTCCTTTGGCTACAGCCTCTATGTGCTTTTTGCCATGACGGATGCTCAGATGAGACAGGACAGCCAGGCGGTTATGGCCTATATGCATGAATTCTATTTTGAATCCGCTGCCATGATTCTGACCCTCATTACGGTAGGGAAGATGCTGGAAGCCCACTCCAAGGGGAAAACCACCAATGCTCTGAAGAGTCTGATGAAGCTGGCCCCCAGGACCGCCCGGGTTATGAGGGAGGGCAAGGAGACTGAGGTCAGTATTGGGCAGGTCAGGGTGGGTGACCAGTTTGTGGTAAGACCGGGGGAGAATATTCCTGTGGATGGCCTGGTTCTGGAGGGAGCCAGCGCTGTCAATGAGGCGGCCCTGACTGGGGAGAGCATACCGGTGGACAAGGAGGTGGGGGATCAGGTATCCGCTGCCACCGTCAACCAATCCGGCTACCTCCGCTGCCAGGCTACCAGGGTGGGGGAGGATACTACCCTGTCCCAGATCATACAGATGGTCAGCGACGCGGCAGCTACCAAGGCTCCCATTGCCAAGATCGCAGACCGGGTGTCAGGCATCTTCGTCCCCACCGTTCTCCTCCTTGCCCTTGTGACCCTGGTCATCTGGCTTCTGGTGGGAAAGGAAGCGGGCTTTGCCCTGGCCAGGGCCATCTCCGTGCTGGTGATCAGCTGCCCCTGTGCCCTGGGCCTGGCCACCCCCGTTGCCATTATGGTGGGCAATGGCCTGGGAGCTCGGCATGGCATCCTCTTCAAAACCGCCAGCTCCCTGGAGGAGGCCGGGAAGGTACAGGTGATCGCCCTGGATAAGACGGGAACCATTACCCAGGGTCAGCCCAGGGTGACAGATATCTGTCCCGCGCAGGGAGTGACCGAAGAAGAATTGGTGGAAATGGCCGGAGCTCTGGAGCGAAGGAGTGAGCATCCCCTGGCCCGCGCTGTCCTGGAATTGGCGGAGGAAAGGGGGCTGGCAGGAGGGGAGGCAGAAGATTTTCAGGCCCTCCCCGGCAATGGTCTGACGGGAGTCTGGAAGGGCAGGCGGCTGGCCGGAGGCAATCTTCGCTTCCTTGGAGAAAAGGCAGCCATTCCCTCCCAGGCAGAGAAACAGGCCAGGGAGTATGCAAAAAGCGGGAAAACCCCTCTCTTCTTCGCCTGTGACGGAGCCTTTCTTGGCATCCTGGCTGTGGCGGATGTGATCAAGGAGGACAGTCCCCAGGCTATCCGGGAATTGCAAAACATGGGAATCCGGGTGGTGATGCTGACCGGTGACAATGAGACTACGGCCAGAGCTATGGGGACCCAGGCCGGTGTGGACCAGGTCATTGCAGGAGTAAGGCCGGAGGGCAAGGAGGCGGTGATCCGCCAGCTTCAGGAAGAGGGCAAGGTGGCCATGGTGGGAGACGGCATCAACGATGCGCCGGCTTTGACCCGGGCAGATGTGGGCATCGCCATCGGAGCCGGTACGGATATTGCCATGGATGCGGCAGATATCGTCCTGATGAAGAGCCGCCTTTCCGATGTACCGGCGGCTATCCGCCTCAGCCGGGCTACCCTGCGCAACATTCACCAAAATCTCTTCTGGGCCTTTTTCTACAATGTGATTGGCATTCCCCTGGCGGCGGGAGTCTGGATTCCTCTTTTTGGCTGGCAGCTCAATCCCATGTTCGGAGCTGCAGCCATGAGCTTATCCAGCTTCTGCGTAGTCAGCAATGCTCTGCGGCTCAATCTTTTTCCCCTTTATGATAGCGGCAGGGACCGGAAAAGACCGAAGAGAAGAGACGCGAATGGAGGGAAGGATCTTCCAAAGAGACCTGACGGGGAGGATAGCAAGGCCAGGGAAAGAGAAGTTAGGGAAACAGGAGAACAACAGGAACATACAGCGGCGGGAACCGCAGAAGAGGAGACAATCAAAATGAAGATGGAAAAAACCATGGAAATCAAGGGAATGATGTGCGGGCATTGCGAGGCAAGGGTGAAGAAATGTCTGGAGGCTCTTCCGGAGGTAAAGGAGGCGGTGGTGAGCCATGAGACCGGCACTGCTGTCCTAAAGCTGACGGCAGAGGTGGAGGATCAGGTGCTGAAGAAGGCTGTGGAGGATCAGGATTACCAGGTAACCGCCATCCACTGAGAGGGAGAATGATTCGGGGAGGAAGGAAAGAAATGCTTGACATGATACAAGGTCTTATGGAGCGAATTAATCAGGTGCTGGTGGTCTTCGCCATTGCCCTGGCTCTGCTGCAGTGCTTTCTGGGATACAAGCTGCTGAAGTTCTGGGTATCTGTGATTGGTTTCCTGGCTGGCTTTAGCCTGGGTTTTGTGCTGACCTCTCTGGCCTGGAAGACAGATGCCTATCTTCCGGCTGCCATAGGAATCGCAGCCGGTCTGGTGCTGGCCTTACTGGCCTTCAAGCTCTATCTGGCAGGAGTCTTCCTCTTCTGTGGTTCCATCGCCTTTGGCGCTGTGCGAACCCTTCCCTTCCCCTCCGGAGAGGCCTGGAAGGTGGCAGGCCTGGTTCTGGCTTTGGTGGCTTTCGCAGTGGCCGGCCTTCTGGCAGTGAAATTCTCCCGGCCCTGCATCATTGCCGTCACCGGTGTCACCGGCGCTGTCAATGCCATACATGCCCTGAAGACACCGGTGCCCCAGCTGGGACAAAATGCTAACATGGCCCTTGCCCTGACGGCAGCTTTGGCTACCCTGGGCATCTTGATCCAATTCCTGACCACCGGGAGGGCGGGGTGGAAAAGGTGAAAATTTTTTCTTCTAATGCTAGACTTCTGTAAAAAATTTGCTATACTATGTAAGTGACATAAAATGTAACTGCAAGGCAGGAGGAGGCAGAAGATGGATCATATTGACTATAGCATCCTTAATATATTGAAGAAAAATGCCCGGGAGACGGCATCCAATATCAGTAAGACCATCCATCTCTCCGTTTCAGCTGTGATTGAGAGAATTCACAAGCTGGAGGAAAGCGGTGTGATTAAGGAATATACCATTATCGTAGACGAGAGCCGCACAGGCAATGATATGACGGCTCTGATGGAGGTCAGTCTGGGCAATCCCAGGTATTTTGATGACTTTGCATCCGCCATCAAGGAGATGGATACGGTAGTTTCCTGTTATTACCAGACCGGGGATTTTGATCTGCTTCTGAAGATCTGCTGCAAGTCTGCCGGGGAGCTGGAGAAAATTCATCGGCAGATCATGAGCCTGGAGGGGGTATCTGATACCAGAACCCACGTGGTTCTCAAGGATGTGAAGAACATCCATTCCACCATCCGCAAACCGGAGAAGTAGACAAGAGCGGGAGGCGGAAGCAGGGAAGGAACGGCTGCCGGGAGCGGAAGCATAGAAAGAGCGGAAGAAGGAAGAGGCATGAAGGAGTATCTGAGATGCTATGCAGAGATATCTCTGCCGGCTATCGGGCATAATATGGCAGAGGTAAGGAAGAGAATCTCACCGGAGGTGAAGCTGTTGGCCGTGATCAAGGCAGATGCCTATGGCCATGGGGCAGTGGAGGTAGGGAAATATCTGGAGGACAAGGCGGATTATTTTGCAGTGGCTACCCTGGAGGAGGCGGAGGAGCTCCGTGAGAGCGGAATCCGCCTTCCTATTTTGATATTGGGCTATACCTCCCCCAGCCAATATCCCCGTCTGGTAGCAGGAGATATTACCCAGACCATCTACAGCCTTCACACGGCAGAGCTTTTGGATGAACAGGCCAGACGCCAGGGGAAGCGGGCCAGGATTCATCTTGCCCTGGATACGGGGATGACCCGTATCGGTTTTCAGGTCAATGAGAAGGATGCCAGGGAGGCGGCTGCGATCGCTGGCCTGCCCAACCTCCTGCTGGAGGGAATGTTTACTCATTTCGCCTGTGCGGACCAGGCAGATAAGACTTATTGCATGGACCAGCTGAGCAAATACCATCGAATGATCCGATCTCTGGAAGAGAAGGGGGTACAGATTCCCCTCAAGCATGTATGCAACAGTGCAGGGATCATGGAATTCGACGATTACCGCTATGACATGGTGCGTTCCGGTATCGTGACCTACGGGCTCTATCCCTCCCAGGAAGTACAAAAGGATCGCCTTCCCCTTCATCCGGCCCTGTCCTGGAAGAGTCATGTGATCCATGTCAAGGAGGTGGAGGCCGGTTTGGGAGTGAGCTATGGGGCAACCTATATCACCCAGAGACCGGACACCCGCATTGCCACCATTTCCGCCGGCTATGCCGACGGCTATCCCAGAGCCCTGTCCTCCCGGGGGCGGGTCCTGATCCGGGGAGAATATGCGCCGATTCTGGGGCGGATCTGCATGGACCAGTTTATGGTAGATGTCAGCCATATTCCCCAGGTCCAGGTGGAGGATCCGGTTACTTTGGTGGGCCAGGAGGGGAAGCATTCCATCTCCATCGAAGAGATTGCGGATCCTGCGGGAAGCTTCAACTATGAGATGGCCTGCCATATCAGCAAGCGGGTGCATCGGGTTTACCTGCGCTGACCCAAACCTTTGGTTACACGGATTGTTCCGTGCTACGCACTCCCACGTCTACG
>CAVLCU010000028.1:0-1314 GCA_963661545.1 Lachnospiraceae bacterium
TCCCCCACCGACATGCGAGCATGTCGTGGGCTCTGGCTTTTGACACTGTAACCAATATATCATATTTTCGCGACCCCTGCCAGCCCCTGCATAAACCTTCCTTCCGCGGACTCCTCTCCACCGCCACGCAGGAAGCCCCCACTCCTGCGAAGTTCTTCGCAGGGGCGGGGGCTTACCCATAGAGATCTGTATCTTAGTGGTGGAAGAGGCGGATCCCGGTGAAGGCCATGGCCATGTTGTACTTGTTGCAGCACTCAATAACCAGATCATCCCTTACGGAGCCGCCAGGCTCTGCCACATACTGAACGCCGCTCTTATGAGCTCGCTCGATATTGTCAGAGAAGGGGAAGAAGGCGTCAGATCCCAGGGTCACGCCGGACATCTGATCCAGCCAGGCACGTTTTTCCTCCCGGGTAAATACCTCCGGCTTCTCCTTGAAGATCTTCTGCCAGGCGCCCTCAGCCAGTACATCCATATACTCCTCGCCGATATAGACATCAATGGCATTGTCCCGGTCTGCCCGGCGGATGCCATCTACGAAGGGCAGATTCAGCACCTTGGGGCATTGACGCAGCCACCAATTATCGGCCTTCTGGCCTGCCAGACGGGTACAATGCACCCGAGACTGCTGTCCTGCCCCTACCCCGATGGCCTGTCCATCCTTGACGAAGCAGACGGAGTTGGACTGGGTATACTTCAAGGTAATCAGGGAAATCTTCAGGTCCCTCAAAGCCTCCGGGGGCAGGTTCTTGTTGGCCGTTACCACATTGGACAGGAAAGCATCGTCAATAACCAGCTCCTGGCGTCCCTGCTCGAAGGTTACACCGAAGACCTCCTTGTGCTCCATGGGAGCCGGCTTATAATTCTCATCGATCTCGATGACACAGTAATTGCCATTCTTCTTGCTCTTGAGGATCTCCAGGGCTTCTTCCGTATATCCCGGGGCAATGACCCCGTCCGATACCTCTCTCTTAATGAGGGAGGCAGTATCCTTGTCACAGACATCCGACAGGGAGACAAAATCTCCAAAGGAGGACATGCGGTCAGCGCCTCTGGCTCTTGCATAGGCGCAGGCCAGGGGAGACAACTCTCCCATGTCATCCACCCAGTAGATCTTCTTCAAGACATCGCTCATGGGAAGTCCCACGGCAGCGCCTGCCGGGGATACATGCTTGAAGGAGGTGGCGGCCGGAAGACCGGTGGCCTTCTTCAGCTCCCTTACCAGCTGCCAGCCATTGAAAGCATCCAGGAAATTGATATAGCCGGGACGGCCGGACAAGACCTTGATGGGAAGGTCACTTCCGTCTGCTACAT
>CAVLCU010000028.1:1324-4429 GCA_963661545.1 Lachnospiraceae bacterium
CGGAAGCTCTGAGCCGTCCTTCATAAATATGCGCGAGGGCTTCTGATTGGGATTACATCCATACTTTAATTCCAGTTCCTTCATCTTCTTGATCCTCCTGGGCTTTATTGGTTTTTATTTCTGATACGGGTTTCGTATTGCTCGGTCTCGATATTGATATAGCGGACAAAAAGGGAAACCTTATTCTCCTCATTCAGGCTCTCCCACAGCATCTGGGTAAAGGCATCGATATCATCAGGGATGGCCACCAGCTTGGGCTCTCCCTCAAAGCTGGGCAGGGGGCTGCCGTCCTGCTTATAGGTATGGATGAAATGTCCCTCCCCCTCCACGCAGTCATTGTAGGCGAAGGTATAGCGATTACACTGTCTGGGATCTCCATGATTGCTCTTGAGAATGGACAGGGCATAGCTGAACTTGCCTCCCTCTACATGCAGAATCCCGGAGATCCGGGGGGTATAATTGGGTCCATCCGGCTCAAATTCCCGACTGCGCAGGCATTGTTCGAAGGTCAGCTGCCGATCCATGCCCTGGTAAATGGTATCTGTCTGGTCTCCGTTGGTTACAATGGTCTTGTTGCCCAGCACCCGCACCGGCGCATAGATGATCAGGCTGGGATCCACCAGCTTGGAGGGGTCATATGCCTCCGTGCGGATTCCCTCACCCTCCTCCACAAATATACGGTTCCGGCTGTTCTCACTCCTGCCCATAATAAAATAGGCGGTTACTGCTGACTTCCCGTCCTGAGACCGGCCAATGACGATGCCACGTCCCGGATAGGAGTTGTTCTTCAGATCCTGTTCCAGTGATAACATTTCCATGCAATCTTCTCCTTTTCTTGTGGTTGCAGGTTTCACCCAAATACGGGCCGGATCGAAAGTACAAAAAAAGCCATACCCAATCCAAGCACGTATGCCCAGACGGTCGGCCTTCCTTCCTTATACTCCCTGTGGTCAATTCCACTTCCGTCAGTCGTATAATTCCCTTTTACCTTACCATCTTATCCGGGGATTGTCAATCTCTTTTGAAAACCCGACCAGGAGCTGTCATGCCCTGTTTTTATGGACAGGAGGCTTCCACCTATGCTAGAATGCTCTTAGTCACAGGAGAAAAGCCTGGCCGGAAGGCAGCCGGGGCTGTATCTTTCAGGAAGGGAGGGTGCTTCCATGCCGGAATTATGGAAGGGGCTGATGCTCATTCTTTTTCTGCTCTTTAGCTTCTATACGATGGGACGGTCTCTGGCCCCCCATGGGGGAATCCCCTGCCTGGCTATAGGCTTTGTCCTCTTTCTGGGGCTTACACAGCTGCTGACCTTCTGGATGGTGACCTTTTCCCTCCCCAGGATCTGCTTTAGTCTGCTGGCAGCTGTCATCTACCTGCTGCTTATGATTCCGGGTCTGTGCAAAATCTCTCTTCCCCGGCTTAACCAACCCCTGTCCCTTCGAAAGCAGCTGGCCCGTCATGGCCTTTGGATCGGGATCACCCTTCTTATGATCCTTTTGGTCCTTTTCTTTTACAGACCGGATGCAGACGACTCCTTCTATGTCAGCAATGCCGCCCTTTTTCAGCAGGCTTCCAGGCTGAATCCCTATGACAGCAGCTTTGGCATACCCGGTCTGGGCACCGTTCCCATGTATGACTTTCAGATTTGGGAGGCTCTGGTTAGTGTCCTTTCCAATCTCTTTCACCTGGAGGCCGTATCGGTCATGCACCTCTATCTGCTGCCGGTGCTCTTGACGGTCTCTGCCTCCGCCTACCTTTTCCTTGGGCAAAGTCTCCTGGGAAGGAATCAAAAGGCCGCCCCTTTCTTTTACTTCTTTCTCAGCCTTTTTCACCTATGGGGCGGCTATGCGGTTTATTCGGAAGGAAGCTTTCTGCTCTCCCGCCTGTGGCAGGGTAAATCCCTCTACCTGACGGTGATCCTGCCTCTGATGACGGGTCTTCTGCTGGGCTGTCTCAAGAAAAATCACAGGCTTCTCTGGGGACAGCTGGCCATCTGCATACTGGCAGGTATGGCTCTGAATCCCACCAGCCTCTATGTCCTGGGCTTCCAGCTCTTCTTCCTCATGCTGATCCTGGCCCTGTACCGGAAGCAGGCTTCCTTTCTCCTGCATATGCTCCCCTCTCTGCTTTTGGTGGTCTTCTTTACCCTTCTGATCTACCTGAGAACCCGCCGATTCTCCGGGCAGATCGAAGCGGCCTCCCAGGCGGATGGAGCCTTTGTAACCAATACCTTCCTGAATTTCCTGGGAGAGGGGAAGTTCTATCTGATTTTCTACCTCCTCAGTCTGGGCATCATCCTGTGGAAAGGCAACCGGCAAAGCAAGATCTACGCCGTCTTCCTCCCTTTGGCTCTCTTCCTGGGGATCTGGAACCCCCTGACCGGGGCTTTCATTGCCCGGTGGGTCACCAAGGTTCCCTCCTATTGGCGGGTATTCTGGCTGCTGCCCCTTGGACCCTCCATAGCCTATGCCGGCTGCCTGATGGAGGAAGAATATCGATCCTGCCTTCGTCTGAGAATCCTCAGTATCCTCGCCGCCTGTCTGGCCCTGATTTTACCCGGAAAATGGATGTTTTCCTCTTCCAATGGCTTTCTGACGGCTAAAAATACGGAACGCCTGCCACAGGAAAGCCTGATTCTGGGGCAGGAAATGGTGACGGAATCCACTCAGCCCCTGGTGCTGGCCTGTGATGCCCTGGCCACGACCCTGCGGCAAAAATACCTGGATCTCAGTCTTGTATACTCCCGTCCCCAATATATTCTGGATCTCTTTCAATATCGGGGGGAGGAAAACCAGGCAGCCTGGCGCACCCGCCTGATGGAATTTTCCAACGGAAGATTGACAGACTACCAGGGCATTACGGACCTTCTGTCCTACTATCAAGTGGATTATGTGATTCTGTCCCGGCAGGAGGAGGCAGAGACCTCCTACCTGTTGGATTCCGGTCAATGGAGCCTAAGAAGTCAACAAGGTTCCTACCTTTTGCTGCAAGCCCTTCACTGACAAGGCAAAAGTCCGGATCGCCTATCTTGCAGCAGCTGTAAAAGCCCAACCGCATGGAAATTGATATACAAGGGGGGAGAGAAACTATGACTACCTGTAATTC